>NZ_JBFBDP010000003.1:257430-350043 GCF_040701585.1 Streptomyces sp. NPDC093801
GCGGACGCGAAGGCCGACGCCGAGGCCGACGCCGAGACGGAGGCTGCTCCGGAGGCCGGGGCGAAGGCCGAAGCCAAGGCCGACACCGGCACCGACGCCAAGGCCGACAGCGAGGCGGACGCCGACGGGGCTTCCGCCGAGGCGGAGTCCGAGGTGAAGTCCGAGGGCGCCAAGTAGCGCCACAGCGCGACCGACAGGAACGGCCGGTCCCCGTGGAGGGGGACCGGCCGTTCCTGCATGCCGGGACGGGTCCGCCGCCCGAGCCGGTCCCGTCGGCATTCCGCCGGCAAGGCAACGTATGACGACAAACCGCCATACACCCTGGCGAAACCCCCACCCCCACGCCCCCTAGGGGATGTCACAGCTCAGCCGCAAAGGCCCCGTTTCCACCGGCCCGGCCACCACCGCCCGCCGGAGCAGGTACTTTCGATCACGTGGCTGGATTCAGGATCGGACGGGGCCGGGACGACAACCGCCCCCCGCAACAACCCCCGCACGCCCCGCGGCAGCAGCCGTACGGTCAGCAGCAGGCGCCCCAGGCGCAGGCGCAGGCGCCGTACGGCCATCAGCCGTACCCGCCCGCCGGCGGCCCGCCGCCCCAGCAGCACTGGCCCCAGCCGGGTGGCGGCGGCCACGGGGAGCCCGAGTACTTCGACCCGTACGGCAGCGGCCACCACCAGCAGCCGCACCACGCGGCCCCGCACGAGCCCGCGTACGCGGACAACCCGGGCCACACCCAGGCCTTCTCCCTCGGCGAGGACCCGTACGGCCAGGCCGCGACCTACCACGCCGGGGCGGCCGCGGCCGCCCCGGCCGGGCCGCGCCTGCACTGGAAGGACCTGCTGCGCGGCATCGTGCTGAGGCCCGGGCCGACGTTCCTCCAGATGCGCGACTACGCCGTCTGGGGTCCGGCGCTCACCGTGACCTTCATCTACGGCATGCTCGCCGTCTTCGGGTTCGACAAGGCCCGCGAGGACGCGATCAAGGCGACCCTCACCCAGGCGATCCCGATCGTCCTGAGCACCGGCGCGGCCTTCGTCGTCTGCGGCCTCATCCTGGGCGCGGTCACCCACACCCTGGCCCGCCAGCTGGGCGGCGACGGGGCCTGGCAGCCGACCGTCGGCCTGTCGATGCTGGTCATGTCCGTCACGGACGCCCCGCGCCTGCTGGTGGCGGTGTTCCTGAGCGGCGACAACATGGTCGTGCAGGTCCTGGGTTGGGCGACCTGGCTGGCGGCCGCGGCGCTGTTCACCTCGATGGTCAGCAAGTCGCACGACCTGCCCTGGCAGAAGGCGCTGGGCGCGTCCGCGATCCAGCTGGTCGCCCTGCTGTCGATGATCAAGCTGGGCATGCTCTGAGCCCTGACCTCATGGCCGGACAGCCGGCCCCCGGGACACGGGAAGGGGCCCGTCGCGCAGTGTGCGCGACGGGCCCCTTCCCGTGGGTCCCGGGCGTCAGGCGTCGAGGATCTGGCCCTCGCGCTTGACCACCGGCGGCTCCGTGGACCACGGGAACTCGATCCAGTCGTCCGTCTTCTTCCACACGTACTCGCACTTCACGAGCGAGTGCGACTTCTCGTAGATCACGGCCGAGCGCACCTCGGCGACGTGGCCGAGGCAGAAGTCGTGGACGAGCTTGAGCGTCTTCCCGGTGTCGGCCACGTCATCGGCGATGAGGACCTTCTTGTCGGTGAAGTCGATCGCCTCGGGCACCGGTGCCAGCATGACCGGCATCTCCAGGGTGGTGCCCACGCCGGTGTAGAACTCCACGTTCACGAGGTGGATGTTCTTGCAGTCCAGCGCGTAGGCCAGACCGCCGGCGACGAACACCCCGCCCCGGGCGATGCTGAGGATGATGTCCGGCTCGTAACCGTCGGCGGCGATGGTCTGCGCCAGCTCTCGGACGGCGCTGCCGAACGCCTCGTAGGTCAGCGTCTCGCGTACTTCGCTCATGCCTCGTGCCTCACCTGGGTGCGGTGGAAGTTCTGGAAGGAGCGCGAGGCGGTCGGCCCGCGCTGCCCCTGGTACCTGGACCCGTACCGCTCGCTGCCGTACGGGAACTCCGCGGGCGAGCTGAGGCGGAACATGCACAGCTGCCCGATCTTCATGCCCGGCCAGAGCTTGATCGGCAGGGTGGCGAGGTTCGACAGCTCCAGGGTCACGTGGCCCGAGAACCCGGGGTCGATGAAGCCGGCCGTCGAATGCGTCACCAGGCCCAGGCGGCCCAGGCTGGACTTCCCCTCCAGTCTGGAGGCGATGTCCTCGGGGAGCGAGATGACCTCGTACGTCGAGGCGAGGACGAACTCGCCCGGATGCAGGATGAAGGCCTCGTCCCCCTCCGGCTCGACCATGCGCGTCAGATCGGGCTGCTCGATCGCGGGGTCGATGTGCGCGTAGCGGTGGTTCTCGAAGACCCGGAAGAACCGGTCGAGGCGCACGTCGATGCTGGAGGGCTGCACCATCGACTCGTCGAAGGGGTCAATGCGAACCCGTCCGCTGTCGATCTCGGCCCGGATGTCTTTGTCGGAGAGAAGCACGTCCCGAGGATACGCAGAGCGCGCGGGCCGCCCCCAATCGAGAGCGGGCCCGCGCGCCTCCGGAACCCGGTGCGACGTCCCTACCGCTTGACGCCGCCCACGGGCACCGCGTGCCTCAGCCGCGCGCACCGCGGACACCGCAGCAGCCGCCCCGGTCCGATCCGGCCGGCACCGAGGTGCTGCAGCGGGAAGGAGGCGGTGCTGAAAACGTGCCCTTCGGCACAACGGACGACTGTGCGCTCCATCGAGTCCCTTTCCCCAACGAGCCGTACTGCGATGAATCGCCACATTAGGGGATGATCGGGACCCACTCCAGCCGCCGCTCCGCACCCCAAAGGTACGCCCCAACTCCCGCACCCGTGACGCCTGGTGCCCCGTCCGGACGACCTCGACCCGACGGGTGGATTCACCGGGGGTCGATCATGGGGTACAGTGTGCAACGGTAGGGATCCAGGCAACTGGACCACTCTGCGGATGTAGTTTAATGGTAGAACATGAGCTTCCCAAGCTTATAGCGCGGGTTCGATTCCCGTCATCCGCTCCATGACAAAGCCCCAGGTCAGCGACCTGGGGCTTGTTTGTTGTCTAGACCTATCGGGGCCCGCGTGCCATTCGCGTGCCATAACTGCCCTAACGGGGCATCAGGTTGATGTGTGCCCCGCGTGAGGATCACCTCGCCCGAGCGGCCCGACCGGACGCCGGCGCCGAGGGCACGAACATTCGCCCGGTCCCAGTCGGGCTGGGCCGCCCGCCGTCAGCAGGCACCCGCTGGAGCCGGACAGTGGCGTCGATGTCGGCGGCGAGCCTGCGCTGGTGCTCCTTGGTGGAGTGCTGATAGATCAGCTGGGCCCGCTCCGAGGACTGGCCCGCACGGACCATGAGGTCCTTCAGCTTGGCGCCGGTGTCGGCGGCGAGGGTGTTTCCGGTGTGGCGCAGGTCGTAGAAGCGGAACTCCTTCGGCATGCCGACCGCATCGCGGGCCTTGCGCCACTTCCGGCCGAAGGACGTACCGCGTAGGGGTGCGCCCTTCTCCCCCACGAAGACGAGACCCTCGGGCCCGTCCTGCGCGAACCACTCCAGATGCCGGCGGACGTCCAGGAGGACGAAGCTGGGCAGCATGATCTCCCGCTTGCCCGCACGGGACTTGGGATCCCCGACCACCCTGCGGCCCGTGTTCAACTCCGGGGCGGCCCTGCGTACGCGGACCGAGCCCGCGTCGAGATCGACGTCGGCACGTCGCAGCTCGGCCAGTTCCTCCGGCCGCATGGAGGCGAAGGCCCCCAGCAGGACCATCAGCCGCCAGCGGATCCCGATGGCGTCGGCGAGCGCGAAGACCTGCTCGACGGTGGCAACGGGCCGTTCGTCGGCGTCCTCGCGCCCCGCACCTCGGATCGAGCACGGGTTGCGCCGGATCAGCTCGTCCTCGACCGCCGTCTGCATGATCGCCTTCAGCAGCCGGTAGGACTTGGCCGTCGTGGTCTTGCCGGTCGCCTTCAGCCGTTCCGCGCGCCAGGTCCTGACCTTGGCGGAGCTGATGGCGTTCACGTACTCCTCCCCGAAGGACGGCTCCAGGTGGAGACGTAGGAGCCGCCGGTACAGCTCGTCGGTGGTGGCCGCGATGCCCCGCTCCTCGATCCAACGCAGGGCGTACTCGGCGAACAGCACCTCGCCGGCGGTCGGGTCGATCCAGTCGCCACGGGCCTGGTCGGCCTGAATCTGGGCGAGGAACAGCTCCGCTTCCCGCTTGCTCTCGTACGTCTGCGGAGCGGGTCGCAGCACGCCGTCCGTGCCGGGGTAGCGGGCTTGGTAGCGGCCCGAGGGGAGAGTACGGATCGCGCCGAAGCTGCGGCGAGGGGCCCTTCTGCGGGAGCGCGCCACTCAGACCACCAGCCCATAGCCGGCGCGGCGCCCGCGGACGGGCTCGACGGTCCGCTCGGCGATATAGGCGGCCAGCACGCTGTCGGCGATGCGGACGTGCTTGCCGAGCTTGACGTAGCGGATACGCCGCTCGGCGATGAGGCGGCGGATAAAACGCACGCCGGTACCGAGGCGCTCTGCGGCTTCTTCGACCGTGAGCAGACGGTCGTTTGCCGTCACCTCCTTCACGGCACTGGATTCCTCGGCAATTGATGTCCGACTCTTCCCGCCCGCTCCATCGGCGGCGAGGATTTTTCGGGCAGGGGTTATCGGCGATCGACGCAAGAGTGTCCTCTCGTGAAATGGGCAGGGGTACGACAAGAGGCGGGACGGCGGGCGTACCGGCAGCACCAATGGTCTGGAGAATCCCCGGTTTCGGAAACCGGGGATCGTCGTCTATATTTCGCCCACTCCAGCCGCCTGGGGACGCTCCGGCTCGTTCATGAGGAAGGTCTGGGGCGGCGTTCCGAGGGCGGCGGCGATGGCGACGAGGTCGTCGACATCGCAGCGGCGGACAGTGCGCTCTATGCGGGAGAGCGCGGTGAAGGTCATGGGTCGACCGAGGGCGCGGATGCGGGCGGCGAGCTGGCGCTGGGAGTATCCACGGGCGACACGGGTGCGCTCGATGGCGCGGGCAGCGGATCGGCCGGCGGGTCCGATTTCAAGAGATCGTGGCGGCATTGGTGTGTTGTAGCTTCCGCCGCGGCCCTATGGGAACCCATTTCCTGTCTGCCGTCAGCGATGCACTCACTGGTGGGCGGCAGCGATTTCGGTGACCGGGATTCAGGGCCTACGGTTCTGGGGCTGGAAACCCTTCAGGAGTTTTAGAGCCAGCTCTGGACTTCTGGACCTGGTGTGTGGCTGTGTTGTCCACGCACCCCGGCCACGCCGGATTTCCCTTCCCAATTACCGAGAGGTGACCGCTAGCGCGGCACCGGCAAAGGAGCCGCCCCCTTGATGCCCAATACCCCTGACCCCACCACCGCCCCGCCCAAGGCGGTCTGGCCGCCGGTGGCCGTACCCGGGCAGCCCGATGCCCACCGGACCGTCCAGGAGGACTCGGCCGCGGAACCGAAGGCTTCACTGCCACAACCCGTCTCCGCTCCGATCGGTCCCCGCACGCAGGGCGACCAGGTGCTGGCCGATCTGGCCGCGCAGATCGAGCGGTACGTGGTTCTGCCGAGCCCCGAGGCGCTCACAGCGGTGACGCTGTGGGTGGCGGCCACGCACCTGCAGTCGGTCTGGCAGCACGCGCCGCGCCTGGCAGTGGTGGGTCCGGCGAAGCGGTGCGGCAAGTCGCGCCTCCTCGACGTGATCACCGAGACCGTCCACGACCCACTGATCACGGTGAACGCCTCGGCGGCGGCGATCTTCCGGTCGATCGGCGAGTCGGATCCGCCGACCCTGTTGGTGGACGAGGTCGACACGATCTTCGGCTCGGCGAAGGTCGCGGAGAAGAACGAGGAGCTTCGGGGCCTGCTCAACGCGGGCTTCCAGAAGAGCCGTTACACGCTGCGCGTCGCCGGACCGAACCACGAGGTGGTCCGCTTCCACACCTTCGCGATGGCCGCCCTCGCCGGCATCGGCGATCTGCCCGACACGATCATGGATCGGTCCGTGGTGATGCGGATGCGTCGCCGCCGGAACGGCGAGACCGTCTCGGAGTTCCGCGCCTTCCGCGACACCCCTGCCCTGCACGCGGTACGCGACCGCCTCGCCGCGTGGCTGCGCCCGCGAGGCAAGGAAGCGATCGGGCTGATGCCCGTCTCCATGCCGGTGGAGGACAGGGCCGCGGACACCTGGGAGCCGCTGGTCATCATTGCCGACCTCGCCGGAGGCGACTGGCCCGAGCGTGCCCGAACCGCGTGCCGAGGGATGACCGCGCATGAGGCCGCCCTCGACCAGGACAACTCGCTGCACACCCGCCTCTTGGTCGACATCCGCCGCGCCTTCGCAGCCTGTGGCGACCCGGCTGCCCTGCCCACCAGGACGATCCTCACCATGCTCAACCGTGACGAGGAGGCCCCCTGGGCCAACGACGGCGCCCAGGGCCTGATCCCGCGCCGCCTGCAGATCCTGCTGGATCCCTTCGCCATCAGATCGTCTACGCGCCGCTTCCCCGAGGGGACCCAGGCCAAGGGCTTCACCCGCGCCCAGTTCATGGACGCCTGGGACCGGTACTGCCCGTCCGAAACCCCGTCGGAGCCCTCCGGGACGTGACCGTCCCGACCCGTCCCACTCGTATCAGCGCAGGTCAGCGCGGGGACGAGTCGCAAGGGCGGGACGGGTGGACCCGTACCACTCGCCACGTCCAAGAGCCGTCGGCCAGCTCCGCGCCACCCGCCTCTTTCGCACTCGTCCCCCAGGCAGGTCAGCGCAGGGACGGCTCACCGCGCTGGGACGGGTCCAACCCGTACCGCTCTGCGACCCGTACCACCTCTGACCAGGCATGGGACGAGTGGGACGAGTCTTCATCCGCCACGGCCGTCACCGCTGGCAGCCGCCTCCACCACCTCTGGGAGCCCCACGCTTGCCCTCGCACAACCCCGCCTCCACCTCCTCTGCCCAGCCCTTCCGGGTATCCCTGGCCGAGGCGATCCGCACCGGAGTAGCCCTGATGGCCATGGCCGCGTTCGCGCTCTCCTACGACGCGCTGCGCCAGATGGCCGCCGCCAGCCACATCCACCCCGCTCTCACATATGCCTTCCCTCTGGTCATCGACGGGTTCATCGCCATCGGCATCGGAGCCCTGCTCGTGCTGCGGACCGTCCACTTGCGAGCCCGCCTGTACGTGGCCAGCCTGGTGAGCCTGGCCACCGCCACCAGCATCTGGGCGAACGTGCTCCACGCCGTCCGCCTCAACCAGCAGACCGGCCACGCGGGGCTCCTGCTGGACGACGTCACCGTCGGCGTCATCTCCGCCATCGCCCCGCTCGCCTTGGCCGGAGCTGTCCACCTGTACCTCATCGTCCAGCGCCACCCGGCACACCTGGAGCCACAGATCCCGGCCCCGACGATTAACAGGCCCATGCGCCCCCGGCCCGGACGGGGCACCGCTGCTGCGCCCGAACCGCAGCCCGCTGAAAAGGTGGCTCAGCCACAACTCGAGCAAGTGGCTGAGGCCGGGAAGCCCCCCGTCGAACGCTTCGGCCAGACCGTCGCCACCTTCGAGCAGGTGGTCGAGATCGGGCGCGCGGCCCCGCGGGGCCGCGGCGGCAGGGTCTCGCGCCGCCGCATCGAGGAGGCCGTTCGCGCCAAGGGCCTGGGCGCGGGCAAGGACCTCCTCGAAAGGGCCAAGAAGGATCTCCAGGCAGAACTCGATGCCGCCCAGGCAGACGCTGCCTGACTCCCACCACCGCTGCCCGCTGCACGGAACACGCGAAGGGGCGGGGCGCTCGCCCCGTTCCCCCGTCGTCTCCCCATCGCACCGCCGGCATCCGAAGCCCCCGACGATGCACGAGCAGCACACCCTCATCGCCAACGACCGGCGGCAGCCCGAACCGCTCGACCTCGTTCCAGCTGGAGCAAGTTATCGGCTAAGACACTCTTCCCCGTCGGGGAAGCGCGTCTTAGCCGATCCCGCCCCTGGGGTGGCGGGAGCGGACCGGAGCCAGGGGGCACCGGTCCACCAAGCAGCGACCGAGGGCGGATCGCAGCCGAAGTCCGAACCCCCGGCGCAAGCGCTCCCGAGGCGGACGGGAGCCCGAAGGCCGCCGCCATCACTGGCAGCGGCCATGTTCCTCAGGGAGCACAGCAGGTGTCCCCGGAAGCCCGCCCAAGCCGTTCATTGACCAGGCATCAGCGATCGAGAGCCGCGTCGAGGTGTTCTTGTACCGGCGCGAACAGACCGTACGGGACGTACTGCGGGATCTCGGCGTGGGCTACCCAGGCGACTTCGGCCAGTTCGTCGGTATCCGCGACATGCGCGTTTCCACCGAGCACCTTGCAGGCCGTGTAGGACATCAGCCGACCAGTGTCCGGGTGGACCCGCTCACCCAGTAGCCGTACCGACTTCACTATCAGACCTGTCTCCTCCTGGGTCTCGCGCACGGCTGCATCCTCCCGGCTTTCGCCAGGCTCGACCTTGCCTGCGGGGAATTGCCAGGAGAGCCTGCCCTCGCTAACGCGACGCCGCACCATGAGCACGCGGCCCTTGTGCACCACGATGGCCGCGGCGACACCCGGGCGCTCCCCGGCATTCTGCTGCGTCACGTCTACTCCTCCAGGACGGCCAGGATGGATGGGAAGGACATATGGACGGGGATGATCCGGGTGGCTGTCTAGGCAGACGGTGCGCCGCTGCGTCGGTGGCGTCCCCGCCCCCTGACAGCGGTTCTGGCCTCCCGTCCGCACTCGGGTCGGTCGGTGGGACGAGCGGGCTCATCGTGGCGACGGATGGAGCACCAGACACGTTCCTGGAGCTCTGCGATGCAGGGGCCGCAGGCGTACATGGGCGCCTGGGCTCCGGCCACACTGACCGGGCCGATCCACAGGACGCGGGTCCATCGCTGTCCGCAGTACAGCCAGCACACCCCTTCGACCCACTCGTTGCCGTCGTTGGTGGTCGGCGGCTCGGGCAAGCCACCGCGAGCGAACTCGGCGATGCCGGGGACTGCCAGGTGGTGCGGTAAGCCTTGCTCGGTCAGCACCGGCTCACCTGTCCTGTCCGCCGTCAGTCGCAGACACGGGCATACCCACCGGGGCTCCTTCGTCAGCGCTGAGGTCGAAGCTGCCGGTCGGTGCCCACTCGTGCTCCAGGATCGAGTAGGTGATCGAGTCCCGCCAGGCTCCGTGGACGAAGACGTGGTCGCGGATCCGCCCGTCCTCGGTCATGCCCGCCCGCAGGAGGGTACGCGCCGACGCCTCGTTGAGCGGCGAACGTGCGGCCCATATGCGGTGCAGGCCCAGGGCCTTGAAGCCGAGCGCGCAGAGCACGTGGACGATTTCCATGCCGAGGCCCTTGCCCCACTCAGCGGGGTTCAGGGCGAACCCGATGGTGGCCGCCTGCTGGGGTTCGGTCGCGAGGCGCGCGTAGCCGATCAGCCGGTGTTCACCGCGCGGGGTGATGGCCAGGCAGTACTCGGTCCGGGGCGTGTCCTTCGCGGAGCCGATGGACCGGTCGACGATCGCTTGGACCTGGTCGGGGGTGCGGGGCTCGAAGCTGAGGTGCCGGGTGGCCTCGGGGTCGCCGTAGATGGCCAGGAGGTCGGCGGTGTCCTCGGGTTCGACTTCGCGCAGTGCCAGGCGGGGGCCGGCCAGGTGGACTGGGGTCATGGCTGCGGAGCCTACCTGCGGGGTCACCGGACGAGGACGGACGTCGGGGTGGCCGTGAAGGCTTCGATCTCCTCGCGGAGGCCGGCCGCCGCCGCGCCTCGGTTGCGCCTGCCGTCGGCCTGGAGCGCGGCGTGGACCCGCTGGGCGCTGCTGGTGATGCCGAAGTTGCGCTGCTCGACGGGGAGGTCGAGTACCGGCTGGACGGCTTCGATGGCGCCTTCGATCTCGCCGCGGGCGATGCGCGCGAGGGCGAGGTCGGTCTGCGCGCCGGCCTCGTCGCCGAAGGCCCATTCTTCTTCCGTGGCGGTGCGGTACGCGGCGACGGCGGCCTCGGACTGGCTCTCGCCGAGAGCGGGGTCCTCGCCGAGGTGCACGGTGGCCTCGGCGACGTAGTACAGCTGCCGGGGCACCGAGAAGGTCATGATGCCGCCGAAGGCATCGAGGTCGTCGGGTTCGGCGGCCGTACGGGCTTCCTCGGCCTGCTGGATAGCGGTACGGGTGGCTTCGCCGTCGCCGAGGAGGGCGTGGGCGCGGGCGGAGAGGCAGGCCAGCCAGACGCTGGTGGTGCCGCGAACGTTGCCCGCCGCACCGAGCCCGAGGGTGGCGTAGTCGGCGGCCTCGGACGGGCGCCCGGCCCAGTAGGAGATGAGCGACTGCAGGGAACGGACCCAGGCGCGCATCGCGTGGTGGTCGGCGTTGTCGGCGCAGACGAAGGCGGTGCGGGCCTGCATCATCGCGGCACTGGGGTTGCCCAGGTCGTGGCTCGCTTTGGCGAGCATGCCGGAGGTGATGCCGGCGAGCAGATAGAGATCGCGGGCCTGCAGGGGCTTGACCCGGCCGTGCTCGAGGAGCCGGAAGGTGAGGTCCTGTACCTCGACCAGGTCGCCGAGCAAGGTCGGCAACGCGAGCCTCGGGTAGGCGACGGTGAGCCGTCGCACTTCGTCATGGATCTGGCCCAGGGTCTCCGGGCCAATGCTGCTGCCCTCCGCCAGGGCGGTGAACCTGAGCGCACGACGAGCCGCCATCGCGACCTGCCTTTCCAATTCCGTGGTGCCCGCGTCGAGGCGGGACTCGCTGCTGAACGGGCCACCAGCAGGCAGTGCCGCTGCCCGCTCGGAGGGGAGAAGGACAGGAACTGGCCGTGGCGGTGGGACGACGATCGGGGTATCGACCGCAGGCGCGGGAACAAGAAGACGATCGACGCTGACGCCGAACATCGCCTCCAGCACTCGGCACTGGTCCGGGTAGGGGCGGGTCTTGACCGCACCGCCGTACCAGCGCTCGAACTGCCGCTTGGAGACCGACAAGCCCTGAAGCCGGCGGTCGTTCTGCTCCTCCGCGACCGTGTTCGCGGTCGCTTCGAACCGGAGGCGGAATGTCTCGTAGACCTGCCAGTGCCGCTGCAGCGTCAAGACCCGTAAGAGCGTGGGAGTTTCAGCCACCGCAGATCCTCTCCGTCCCCGTTCGCCTGGTCTGACGATAGCCATGGCCGATCAGCGGGAAACCCGTTCGGCCGCTCTGCGGCTCAGATGACGGCAGCCATGACGGCAGTCATGACGCATGACGTCATCATCCGTCGCACCAGGCCTCGACGAGGGCGGCTCCATGACGGCGGCGACGTCGTATCCATGCCTCGGCGCCCGCCCCATGCTGAACGCACTTCGCTTTACGTGTCGCTCTGACCGCAATGCGTGAGATCGACGGCTGTTCGTCAGCAGTCCGGCTCGATCACCCCATCCAGCACCACGCGCACACCTGTCCGCTGCTCGGCGGGCCGGGAACGGGAGGGAACCGATGGAAACTCCGACCGCTCTGGCAGGGCAGATCGCCCAGCTGGACGCCGTGGACTCCGCCCAGCTGGAGCGGATGCGCCACGAGGCCCTGACGGCCCAGGCGCCCTGGAAGGCGGAGTACGGCGCCTACCAGTCGGGCGGCTGGTGGACGACCTCGCTGATGAATGCCTCCGGTAACGCCGCCGACGTGACAATCGGCGACTGCGCGGCCAGGCCGACGGACCTTCTGGCGCAGATGCCGGACACCGCCGCGTTGCTGGCCGAGCTGGGTCTGAACTACATGTGGGTGCGGCTCGCCCGCCTGGAGCCCAACGCCTTCCTGTGGGAGCACCGCGACTACGACGAGCTCGACCAGGTGGAGCGGCACCGGCTGCACATCCCGCTCCACACCAACTCCTCGGCGTACCTGGTCACCGGCGGCACCAAGGTCCACATGACCGGCGGGCGGATCTGGCGGCTGACGCCGACGTACGCCCACGGGGTCTGCAACCTGCTCGGCCCGGACCGGATCCACCTGATCGCCGACGTGTACGCCGACGACGCCTACCGGCGCCTGGCCCGGCACCCCTCGCTCCACCCGGCCGCTGCCGAGCCGCTCCCCGCGATCAACGAGACGATCACCGCCGAGCGGCTGCAGGCCGCCCGCGCCATGGCCGACCTGGGCTACACGGAGGCGGCCGAGCGCATGCTGCTGCGGCTCTTCTACGCCTACGCCCTGCCGGAAGGCGCGGTCTACGACCTGATCGCCGAGCTCCACACCTCGCTCGGCGACGAAGAGGCCGCGACGCGCTGGGCTACGGCCAAGCGCCGCCTCCTCGCCCTCACCGCCTGACCACCCGCAAGTCCAACCCGCCGGAATCCGAACGGAGGACGCGCATGCCCACCCTGTACCTGGCCGAACTCACCCACGCCAACCGGCCGGCCCAGCTACCGCTCCTGTCGAGCCTCGCCGACATCCTGGCCACCTCGCAGGCCGTCACGCACCTGATGGTTCGCGGCTCGCTGGCCCACGGCACCGCCGACCGCCTCTCCGACGTCGACTTCGTCGTCGGCATCCACGACGCCCAGCTGCCCGCGTTCGTGAAGGCCCTGGACGACCTGATGACCATCGAGGCCGGCGCCCTGCTGCCCGGCTGGCGCGACACGATCGTCGCCGACCTCGGCGGCGTCGGGATGGTCTTCCTCGTCCCGGACGACGGCAGGCTGCACCAGATCGACCTCTACCTCGTGCCCGCCACCCACATCCCGCGCCTGCGGGCAGCGGTCGCCACCGCCTCGATCCTCGACCGGGAGCCGACACCCGCCGGCCCTGAGGCGGTCCTGACGGCCGAGCGCTTCGCCGCCGAGTTCCTCGCCCGGCCGCGCACGTGCACCGAGCTGCTGATCGAACACCTGGTGCTGGCCGTACTGCTGCACAAGCGCATCAAGCGGGGCCAGCGATTCGTCGCGTACTCGGAGTGGCATCGGCTCCACACCGCGACGAAGGACCTCATCAAGGCCGCCCTGGCCCCGGCGTCCCGGTTCTGGGGCTGGTACCAGCTGCGCGAGGAGATCGCCGTCACCCCGATCGGCCGGGCCTGCCTGGGCGACCTGGATGCGGCGATCGGCGGGCCGGCCGTCCCGCTCGCCGAGGACGTGGACGCGGCCATCGCGCGGATGCTCGCGCTGGTCGAGCGGGCCTGCCCCGAGGCCCTCGACGGGCTGGGCGACTCGATCGCCGCCTACCGCACCTACCAGGAGTTGGTGTGAACGCACTCCACCTCGCGGGCCCGGCCACCAGCTGGGCCCGCGAGGGCCTGACCGCCGTGTTCTTCGGTGGCGTCGTCCCCGCCTCAGCTGAGGAGGAGCGGCTGGCCGAGGAGATCGGCCAGGCCGTGGCCCGGGCCGGATACTCGCTCCTGCACGGCGGCTACAACGGGCTGATGGAGGCCGCCGCCCGCGGAGCGAGCTCCGAAGGAGCCCCGGTCACCGCGGTCACCCTGACCGGAAAACACGACGAGTGGGGATCCTTCAACCCGCACGTCACCAACTCGATCCACCTCCACGACCTCGGCGCGCGGATCAACCACTACCTGAGGTACGCCGATCTGATCGTCGCGATGGGCGGCGGCGTCGGCACCCTGCACGAGCTGACCGCCGCCCTGTACTACGCGACCACCATCCGGCCCGTACCGATCTTCCTGGCCGGGCCGGCTGCCCTCCGACTGCTCGCGTTCCTGCGGCAGGAGAAGTGGCTGTACGAGACCCCGACACGACCACTCGGCTTCCTCACCACCGTCGAATCCGCCGACGCCTTCCGCACCTGCCTCGCCACGCTGGACACAGCCCCGATCGGAGAAGCATGACCGCCAGCACGACGCCGGCCGGCCTCACCGCCCGGCTCGCCGAAACCGCCTGCGTCACCGCCCCGTTCCAGCTCGCCGACGGCGCCCGGCTGGATGCCTACTTCGACGAGTACCGTCTGGCCGCCGACCCCGCACTCCTGCGCGACACCGCCGCCGCCCTGGCCGGCCTCGTGCCTGCCGACGCCCAACTGCTGGCCGGGATCGAGCTCGGCGGCGTCCCCCTCGTCGTCGCCCTGTCCGCCGCCACCGGCCTGCCCGCCGTCTTCCTGCGTCGCCGGCCCAAGGGCTACGGATCCCGGCGACAGATCGAGGGCGCCGCCCACGCCGGCCGCCGCACCGTCCTCGTAGACGACGTGGTCCGCTCCGGCGGCCAGCTGCTGAAGATGGCCCGCACCCTGCGGATCGCCGGCGCTCCGGTCACCGACGCGCTGTGCGTACTGGAGCGCCCGCTCGGAGGGCGCATGCTGCTGGCCGAGCACCGCGTCACCCTGCACTCCCTGCTCACCGAGGCCGACCTGCCGCCCTCTCAAGGTGGTGCTGCCGCGTGAAGCGGGCCGTGCTCTTCGACCTCGACGGGGTCCTCCTCGACAGCCATGCCGCCCAACTCGCCACCCTGGCCGGGTTCGCGACTTCCGCGCTCGACCGCCGCGTCACCGTCGCCGACCTCCCCGCCGACGCGGCGACCGTGCCGCGCCAGCAGGTCCTGGCGGAACTCGGACTGAGTGGAGCGATCAACGACGACGGCTGGGACGCGGCCACCGCGACGGCGAGCCTCCAAACCGAGGTCTTCCCGTTCGTGGGCGAGACCCTCACCGCCCTCCGGGCCGCAGGTGTCACCACGGGCATCGTGACCCTCCGAAGCCGCCGCAGGGTCGGCTGGCTGCTGCCGCCGGACATCCTCGACTTGATCGACACCGTGGTCTGCTTCGAGGACGCGGCCCCCAAGCCCGCGCCCGACGGGCTGCTCCTCGCCCTGCGGCAGCTCGACGTCGCACCGGAGGGCGCCGTGTTCGTCGGTGACACGGAGCTCGACGTCCACGCCGCCCGGGCGGCAGGCGTACGAGTCGTCGGGGCGGGATGGGGCTTCGCCGGTCCCGAGGCCCTCAGCCGGGCCGGCGCCGACCTCGTCCTGCCGCACGCGGCAGCGCTCGCCGACGTACTGCTCCTCCTTCTGGCGGGAGCCGCGCCTTCCCACCAAATCATCAAGCGATCTTGATGCCTGACCCGCTACTCTGGGTGGTGCAGCGCGCACAGGATGACTGCATCCATGTGGGCTGCTGCACCACCTGTGAGCAACGGATCAGGAGTCATGGTCTACACCGTGGGGGCGCGAGCTATCTGCGTCGAGCTGGAGAACTGAGAACCCTCAGTCCCTGTTCTCGGCCCGGCTCGGCGTGTGATCAACCCCCACCTCTCCACGACTCTTTCCGTGAGGGCCACACCACCATGCGCTCGACGCAGATCCGCTCCACCTTCCTGGACTTCTTCACCTCGCGCGGCCACCGCCAGGTCCCGTCCAGCCCGCTCATCCCCTCCGACCCGACCCTGCTGCTCGCCAACGCCGGCATGAACCAGTTCAAGCCCTACTTCCTGGGCGAGGTCACCCCGCAGTACCCCCGCGCCACCACCATCCAGAAGTGCGCCCGCACCTCCGACATCGACAACGTCGGCCGCACCAACCGGCACGCCACGTTCTTCGAGATGATGGGCAACTTCTCCTTCGGCAACTACTTCAAGGCCGACGCCATCGCCTACGCCTGGGAACTCCTCACCCAGGGCTACAACCTGGAGAAGGACCGCCTCTGGATCACCGTCTACGAGGACGACGACGAGGCCGAGCAGCTGTGGCGGAAGATCGGCGTCCCCGCCGAGCGCATCCAGCGCCTGGGCATGGAGGACAACTACTGGTCCATGGGCGTCCCCGGACCGTGCGGCCCCTGCTCGGAGGTCAACTACGACCGAGGGCCGGCCTTCGGCCGCGAGGGCGGACCCGCCGTCGACGGCGAACGCTACGTGGAAATCTGGAACCTCGTCTTCATGCAGTACCAGCGCGGCGAGGGCGACAAGAAGGGCAACTTCCCGATCCTCGGCGAGCTCGCCCAGCAGAGCATCGACACCGGCCTCGGCCTCGACCGCCTCGCCGCCATCCTCCAGGACGTCGAGAACGTCTGCACCACCGACCTGCTCATGCCCACCATGAACACCGTCCGGGAGCTCGCCGGCCGCGACTACCCCGGCAACGGCGAGGAGAAGGTCTCCTTCCAGGTCGTCACCGAGCACGCCCGCTCCATCGCCTACCTCATCGCCGATGGCGTCCTGCCCTCCAAGGACGGCCGCGGATACGTCCTGCGCCGCCTCATGCGCCGGGCCATCCGCCACGCCCGCCTGCTGGGCATCGACCAGCCCGTTCTCGCCCCCGCCACTGCCAGCGTGATCGCCAACCTCGGCGACGTCTGGCCGGAGCTCACCGACCAGGCCAACCTCATCGAGCAGGTCGTCACCGCCGAGGAAGATTCCTTCACCCGCACCCTCACGCAGGGCACCCGGCTGCTGAACGCCGCGATCACCCGCACCCGGGAGAGCCACTCCGGCTCGCTGCGGGGCGAGACCGCCTTCGAGCTCGCCGATACCTACGGCTTCCCCCTGGAGCTGACCGTCGAGGCCGCCCACGAGGCCGGCCTGACCGTCGACGAAGACCGCTTCGCCACGCTGCTGGACGAGCAGAGGAAGCGCGCCAAGACCGGCGGCAAGGCCAAGACCGCCGAGGCCCTGCGCCGCCAGGACACCTACCGGGAGCTGTCCGCCCACCTGCCGCGCACCGACTTCCTCGGCTATGAGCACCTCACCTCCGAGGTCACCGTGCTCGGCCTGATCTCCGGCGGGGCCGTCACCACCAGCGCCCCCGAGGGCTCCGACATCGAGTTCGTCCTCGACCGCTCGCCCTTCTACGCCGAAGCCGGCGGCCAGGTCGGCGACACCGGCACCCTGCGCACCGAAGACGGCGCCCTGCTGCGGATCACGGACAGCCAGTACGGCCTGGAGGGCTTCCGCGTCCACAGCGCCCGCGTCCTCGAAGGCGAGCTCCGCACCGGGGCGAGGGGCGAAGCCACTGTCGACGCCGACCGCCGCAAGGGCCTCATGCGCTCCCACTCGGCCACCCACATCCTGCACGCCGTCGTGCGCACCACCCTCGGCGACCACGCCCGCCAGCAGGGCTCCCTCGTCGAGTCCGACCGCCTGCGCTTTGACTTCGCCCACTTCTCCGCCGTCACCCCCGACCAGCTCGCCCGCATCGAGGCCGCCGTCAACGGACACGTCCTCGACGACCCGACCGTCCGCGCCTGGCACGCCGACCGCGCCGAAGCCGAGAACGCCGGCGCCATCGCCCTGTTCGGCGAGAAGTACGGCGACACCGTCCGCATCGTCGACATCGGCGACTTCTCCCGCGAACTGTGCGGCGGCACCCACGTCGCCCACGGCTCCCAGGTCGGCGCCTTCCGCCTGCTCAGCGAAGGCTCGATCGGCTCCAACCTCCGCCGCATCGAAGCCCTGACCGGCCACGGCGCCCTCCACCACCAGGACACCGAGCGCCGCCTCCTCGACGAGGTCTCCTCCCTCCTCAGCACTCGCCGCAAGGACGCCCCCGATACCCTCCGCAAGCGGCTTGACGCTCTCAGCGCCGCTCAGCAAGACCTCGCCCGCCTCCGCGAGACCGAGCTGCGGAGCCGAGCCCAGCAGCTCGCCGCTTCAGCCCGCCAGGTCGCCGGCGGCCGGATCGTCACCCAGAAAGTGACGGACCTCGGCCCCGACGAGCTCCGCGCTCTGGCCGCCCACACCGCCGATCTCCTCAACGGCGACCACGCTGTCGTCGTCTTCGCCACCGGGCACACCGGCAAGGCCCATCTCGCCGCCGCCGTCACCCGCAGCCTCCACGACACCGGCATCCAGGCCAGCGAGATCCTCACTGCCGCCGCCCGTACCGTCGGCGGAGGAGCCGGAGGCAAGGGCACCGTCGCCAGCGCCGGCGGGCGCCGCACGGAGGCCCTCGACCAAGCGCTGGCCATCGCCACCGAGGATGCCGCCCGCGTCCTCGGCCGGTAGCACCGGAGAGCCCCAGCCACCGTTGTCGGCGTCTCCCCTCGCGGGAGGCGCCAACAACCCTCGTCACCGCCCGCGTCCGCCCGCCGACAGATCCTTTCGCAGGACCACGCTGTCGTAGTTCGTCACATCCCACCGCCACGTCCCGACCCGCACGTAGCCGCGGCGGCCATACCAGCCGACCAGCTCGGCAGCATCGGCAGACGTGTCGATGACCACGGCATCCGAGCCCAGCGCAGCGATGCGTTCCTCCGCCAAGGACAGCAGCCGCTGCCCAAGACCCGATCCCCGGAGCACGGGGTCCACGGCCAACTGCCAGAAGGACCCCGAGCCGTCCCCGGCCGGATACCCCTCCGGGACCTCGTGTGGAGCCGCCACCGTCACGGTGCCCACCAGCTCGCTCCCTTGCAGCGCCACCCAGCACTCACCCCGGCCCAGCCTGTAGGCCGTGTCCCGCACCGATTGGTACGAAGCGAAGAAGACCCGGCCATCAGCGGCATGGTCGGCGTAGGCGCGGTGAAGCAGACGGGTCAGTGCCGCAACGGAGTCGCCTTGGGCGAACGGTCTCACCACGACCGTCTGCCGACCGCTGAGCCGCATCGACGCACCTATAGATGGCCTGTCCACACGATCAAGTATCGGTCGTGGAGCGACATGGCGCCCGCTGAGCTGCGAGGACGCCCCTCCACGACGGGTAGGCCGCCGCGCGGCCGATGATGCTCTTGGGACGCGCTTCCCAGCATCGTCACAGGTCCGACCCCGCCTCCTGCGTGGCGCTGATCCGCCGGCACTCCCCCAAGGAGCACCAGCGCAGGCTTGGCGCCACGTCCGCATCCGCCCCGGGTCGGGGGCGGGAACTTAGCTGCTGACCTGAGTCTCCAGGCTGCTCATACGTCCATTCACCCAAGGCGCGCACACCCCTTCGTCCGTTGCAGTGAAGACAAGAACACCTGTTGCCACACGTCCGTCATGATGCGCTGCATGGTGGAGAGTGAACTCGGTTCCGGACTCATCAGCTTGGCTGCCCGCGTCCGCGACACCGCCAGGCGCGAGCGGGACGCGGGGCCAGCAGAAAAAGCAAACCGTGTCCGGGCTGCAGCCAGTACACGCCACGAAGCCGTCCAGTTCCTGGCCCAGGCGTGCGGCACCCTCAGAGAATGGCCTTCGCCTCACCGTGTCGGGGCCGAGGCGGCCGATGCCGCCTTGGCCATCTACAAGGTCGCTCGCGCGGAGGGCATGCGCATGCTGCTGCCCTTCTTGGAAGGCTCAGCAAAGAAGAACCTGATCTCCGCCGTCTTCGTGGCCGAAGCGACCGACGCCCTCTGCGAAGCCGAACAACGCCCACAGGTGTACGGGACCATCCCCAAGTACCCGGTGGCAGATTCGGCCCGCCTAGACAGGCTCCGTGCGCAAGTTGGGCTGCCCACCTTCGGCCCCACCGTGAGGCGGGCCAGCGTGCCCACGCCCTCCCCCGCCCCCTCGCTCAAACAGTTCCCCAACGGATTCGACGTCCTCCAAGGGCTGCTCACCGACCTGCCGGCCGTCCCTTCCCTACCGCGGGTGGTGCGGCCTACCGTCGCCAGCAGCGAGCCCTGGGGCTGCGCCTACTGTTGCGGCAAGGCGGATCCTGGTTCTACCGAGCTGGATATCCGGGGCCGTGTCTGGAGGATCTGCAATCTGTGCGAAGGCGTAGAAGACACGCCGCAGGCACGCCTGCTGGACGTCCTTCTCGCGGCGGGCAACGTCGGCGAAGCCACGGCTCGAGCCACAGCCGCGACAGCTCGTGATCAAGGGTGGCGGGTGCCCCTGCGCTACGAAGACGCCAAGGCCCGTCCCAACCACCGCCCTCAGCCTCGCTGGGCAAACGTGCCTGTTGCGATCGTCGCCAAACTCGTTGCCTACGCCGAGCAGTGGCGCCTTGATCGGCCAGGGGTACCTGCGTCAGATCAGGTGGATCAGTCGAAGACCGCCGGACAGCCGGCGCAACACCCCCTGCCGACTCCACCCGAAGACACCACCCTCTCCCACTCCACTGAGAGTTGCACCTCATCGGACACGATCTGGGATGGGCAGTCCTGGCGCTCACCACTGCTGCGGAGCAAGCGGGCGATCGAAATGTTGTCCTGGCCCCCGCACACACCACTGACACGGCTCCAGGTCTCGCGGGCCCTGCAGACAGGTGAGGGCAACCTTGACCGCAACGGCCTGCAGGTCAGCACCGTCGCAGAACTGCGGAGGGTATTCGCCGATCCGCCGCAGTGGCTGTGCGACTTCCACACTCAGCGTGAACAGGAACGAGCGGCCAATTTCGCCTGGCAGACGGGGACAGCCCCCCGCGCCGCCACGGCGCCATCGCACATCCCCACCCCTCCGAAGGCCGATCCCGGAACCAGCACCACCGACGTCCCGGGGCCCCGAGACGCGGGAGTACCGCATCTGGCACCGCACCCCGACATGCTGATTTCACCGAAAGCAGCCCAGGCGTTGTCCCAACCGCCCAGCACGCCGTTGAAGCCAGGGCGCGCAGCGAAGCTCCTGCAAACTGCCTTCGCCACGATGCAGAAGAACCACCTCGACGTGCCAACCGTCGGTGCACTCGCCACCGTGGTCAATTCGCCGCCACCCTGGCTGCTCACCTTCCATCGCAAGCTCGCAGCGGAGCGTCGGCTGAATCTCGTACGCCAGTCATGACCAGCGGCTTGTGCCACCCAGCACCTTGAGCCACATCAGAAGCTGCGGGCCAGCCGCGCCAGTACGAAAGAGGTCCGACCAATGGGCCGAGCGAAGTTCAACAAGCCCCGTCGTCCCAGACTCCCAAGGCAGGAACGAATCATGGCTGTTCCCACCGCCGGATTGTCCTACGACAAGCCCACCGGGTACGTCATGCCGATGATCCGCGCAGGAATGATCGAGACACCGCGCGAAGGGCGGCCCCGCGGCGAGGCTCCCGAGATCGCCGTCCTGGGCGATTGCTTCCAGCAGTTCCAGCACGAAGGTCTACAACGCCTGGTCATGGATCTGGCTTGCACTGCGGCCGAGGCCACGATCATGTTCTCCGAGCACAGCCCGCTCAGCCCTCTCGAGCTCCTCCAGCACTTCTCCGCCCAGCACGCCGTCGACATGGCCACTGACCGAACCCTGAAGGATGGAGACGTCGTCTGGGGATACGTCCCCTCCATGGTGCGTCCGATCTTCGAGCCGGACACCCGGCCTGGAATGGCCGAGGTGCTCTTCGAGATCGACAGGAAGTACGGCTTCCACACGTCGATGGACTTCCTCGTCGCCTTGGCCTACTACTCGGGTGCGGTGGCCCGGCGGCTGGCCGAAGCAACGGGCCGCAGCGCTGACGAGGTCCTGCAGGAGCTGGAGAGGCGTGCCCAACCGATCTGGGCAGGACTCGACGCGTTCGACACGCGCGACTACATGACCACATGACGCGCAGCAGGCAGTGGTCCCATCCAGGGTGGCTCGCACTTTGCGGAGCCCAGACCACTCGCCCTCACCTCACTCTCTGTCGATCCCGCGGTGTGTGTCAGAGGCGCGGTCTACGCTCGCTGGATGGACCAGAACGAGGTCGTAAAGAAGGTCGTGGCCATCCTGACGGAGGCGTACGAGGATTTCCGCGAGCCCGGACCCGCCGCGGCGTCCGATACAGAGGAACGGGACTTGATAGGCCAGTTCCTCACCGAGGCCATGCCCAAGATCGAACTCTCAGGCGACGACTCCCTGGAGGAGATCGCCGAACGGGTCGGGCGCGAAATGGGCATGGCGGTCACACAGCTGGCCGCAGCGTTCGCCTCGGCCTACATACAACTCGCCCTGGTTCACGATGACGGCGATCCGGCCGTCCCATCCGCCCAAGTGCTGAGGGACATGGCCATACGGGCCGAGACGTCAGAGGGTGGCGCCTGAAGCCCTCTGACGCCGGCACAAGAACGAACGTTCAGCAGCCGCCCGTAGGGACAGGGGCAGGGGCATCGACACCAACCTGCAGAGTGGCTGACGCCGGCGCGGCACAGCAGCCACCGCCGTCTTCGGCCGCCTCCGGCTCGTCGAAGAGACCGGCTCCACCGCAGACACCGGTTTCCGGGAGGGCCGGGTTCCGGACCATCGGCACCCGGGAACGGATCGGCCGTCACCACGGCGTCTGGCGCGACGTGATCCTGTTGGAGCGCCGTAGTTCCGTGGCCGCCCGGAAGAGGGTCTCGGCAAGAACAGGTACGGCGGCGTCGATGGACACAGGGCCGCGGGCAGCAGCCCGCCAATACGCAGGCATCAGGACCGCCCGAGTACACGACGCCAGTCCTGCGGGAAGCCGTGCCACAACGTGCCAGTAGAGGCGGCTAACAGCGGTCAACAGAGGGCCCTGCGAAACACCCGGTAAGGCGCCACCAGCACCCATTTCCCCAGGTCAGACACCACGAGCAAGCCCAAGTACCGGGTGATTCCCAAGCTTATAGCGCGGGTTCGATTCCCGTCATCCGCTCTTCCAAGAAGGCCCAGGTCGGCGACCTGGGCCTTCTTCGTTGTCCAGACCCGTTCGGGCACGGCCTCCACACTGCATTGTGAATATGCGGATATCTGCGCCGGCGGACAGAGATTTTGACCAGCGCCCCGGGGAAGGTTTTTGTCGGCGGCACACGGGATCGAAAAAGCGGACGCACTCGGGCCGCAACGGCGTGCTACTGTCGGATCAGTTGCAGTTTTGGTACCCGCATATTCCAGGCGCCCCGTCGGCCCCATGCCAGAGGGAAGCGTTTTGCATTCCGGTCATTTTCCGGGCAGGGGATCATCGCGGCGACACGGTGTCCGCACAGTGCGGATTCCGCTGCACTGCCCCAAGGAGATATGACATGGCCGCTGGCACCGTGAAGTGGTTCAACGCGGAAAAGGGTTTCGGCTTCATCGAGCAGGAGGGTGGCGGCCCTGACGTGTTCGCCCACTACTCGAACATCGCCGCCCAGGGCTTCCGCGAGCTCCAGGAGGGGCAGAAGGTCTCCTTCGACATCGCACAGGGCCAGAAGGGCCCGACGGCCGAGAACATCGTTCCCGCCTGACCCTGACGCGTCATGCGCAGCCGGGGCCCGCATCCTTCGGGGTGCGGGCCCCCGCTGTGTTCATTTCCCAGGGCTTCCGCATCTCCGGCTGGTTCCAGAAATTCGGGAATTCACCCTGCCCGGGGCGACCACCCCGGCGTCGCCCCCTTGTCGGGGATTTCGCCGGGCTCGGACCGCCGGGACGTCACGGCCCGTGAAGTCGTCCGCGCCGTGACCGGAATAATCGGCTTCACCTGTCGCATTCTCCCGCAGGCACCGCGTAGCGGGGCGGGGTCAGTGATCGGAGTAGCTGACGTCGCCCATGGTCCAGGCGCTGATGTCCGCGATCGAGACGCGGTACATCCCGCCCGTCTCCGGGATCCCCACCGTGCCCTGGAGGATCCGCGCCAGGTGGAAGTGCAGGTGCGTGGGCGGCCCGTCCTTCGCCGTCGCGCCGGCGAACACGGCGGAGAACTCGGCCAGCCGGTCGGAGTCGGCCAAGACCTCCGAGACCCGCTGCCGCCACACCGCCTCGGGGGCCAGCCGACCTGTGATCACGGCGCCCCCGGCCACGACGGTCAGGGACATCTGGTTGCTCCGCCCGGACTCCACCAGCCTGGCGACGTCAACGAGCAGCTCGTCAATCTTCGACATGGAACCCGATCCTAGGGGGCACCCCGCCCCGTCCACAGGCCGTCCTGCCGGGTGGAGGCGGTCTTCGGTCAAGCAGCTGCGATCCCCGCAGAAGACCGGCGCTTCATCAGGCCGGCAGGTGGTGTAGTAGTTCCCTCAGGGCCCTGGTGCCAGCACTGGCACCAGGGCCCCTGCGCGTTTCCCGGAGAGGTGCAATGACAGCAGACGACTCGTACGACCGTCTCGACGACGACGACTACCCCGCCTACACCATGGGCCGGGCCGCCGATCTGACCGGCACCACCCAGGGCTTCCTCCGCGCCATCGGCGAGGCCCGCCTGATCACCCCGCTGCGTTCCGGGGGCGGCCACCGCCGCTACTCGCGCTACCAGCTCCGCATCGCCGCCCGTGCCCGCGAACTCGTCGACCAGGGCACCCCGATCGAGGCCGCCTGCCGCATCATCATCCTCGAGGACCAGCTCGAGGAGGCCCAGCGCATCAACGCCGAGTACCGCCGCGCCGCCGGGTCCGACACGCCCCCGGAGCAGGCCTAAGGCACCACGGGCCCCCAAGGCCCGGGTCGGCGATCCGGGCCTCGTCGTGCTCCGGAGGCGGCCGTCAGTCCGGTGCGGGCCTCCGCGCGTCCGCGGCCCCGGGGCCCCGGCGGGGTCAGCGGGTGGCGGGGAGCCAGCCGTCCTGGACGGCGTGGACTCCGGCCTCGAAGCGGCTGCGGCCGTCCAGGCGTTCCATCAGCTCGGCGGCGATGCGCCGGGCCGTCCGGGGTGAGACGCCCAGCCGCTTGGCGATGGACTCGTCGGTCAGCCCCTCCGCCAGCAGTTGGACGACCTCCTTCTCCTGCCGGGTGCGCCCGGCGGCGTCCCGCACCGGGACGGCCCCCAGGGGGACGGCGGAGGCCCACACCGACTCGAACAGCGCGCACAGCGCGGTGACGGTCCCGGTGCCGTGCAGGACGATCGCGCCGACATGGGCGTCGGCGGTGTTCACGGGGAGGACGGCGAGGCGCCGGTCCATGATGATCATGCGGACCGGGAGCGACGCTGCCGTCCTGACCAGGCCGCCGCGGCGGCTCAGCCAGTCGACGTGCTCCTGGGTCGCCGCGTCGTTGCGCACGCTGTCCAGGTAGATGGTGCGCATGCGCACGCCCCGGTCGAGCATCTCCTCGTTCGGGCCGCGGCTGGCCCGCAGGTCGGCCTCCGGATGGGCGCCGCCGGGGGCGAACGTCAGGACCTCGCTGGTGACTTCGTCGCTGAGCTGCGCCAGCCGGTTGCGGATGGCCTCGATCCCGGACAGGGACTCGCTCTCGCTGGGGGACTGCGGCTGGGACGAGGCGCAGTCGGCGATCAGCTGGGCCGCCGCCGCCTGGGACAGGGCGAGACGTTCCTGCTGGCGGGCCAGAAGGAGGTTCATGGCCGCTTCCGCCCCCAGGGGGGCGAAGCCGCTCGGCGCGTGGTCGGCCGAGCGGATGAGCGCCATGGCGCTGAGCCGGTCCAGGGCCCCGCGGAGGTCCGACTCCTGCATTCCGAGGCTCTGCGCCAGCTCCGCCACGCCGTCCTGGGGGCGGGTCAGCATCCCCCGGTAGACCTGCTCGGCCATGGGATCCAGGCCCAATGTCTGCAGCATCAGTCGCTCGTTCTCCCCGAGTGCGCGGGGGCCTACCTTGCCGCCCGCTGTGTTGTCACGCCTTGCTCGTGGCCGTTTCATGCAAATGCATAAAACGCCCCGGCTATCCCCTGGCGAGGCAATATAGCGCAGGCGCACGATCTGATCCATGTACCTAATCCACCTCAAACTCGGCCTGCCCGCATACCGGTTGGTTCCCCCGGAACTCGGGGACCTCATCCGCGCGGCCGCCCGCCCGGGCGAGGGCCTGGAGCACGTCACCGTGCACCCGGACACCCCCGGCGGCCCCGTACTGGGGATGTTCCTGACCGCCGAACGGCCGGACCAGGCACAGGTGATGGCCGGCCTGCTGTGCCGCCGGGCCCTCGCCACCTCGGCGCAGCTGCGGGACCTCACGCTCCTGCGCTGGAAGGCGGAGCCCGTGCCGTCGTACCGCGACGGCGCCGCGGACCGTGGACAACTTATGCCAGCGGGAAATCCGTCCACGGGAAACCTCTTCCATCCGTTCTGACCGGCGGACAGAGTTGGGGACATCAGCCGGGGGGCGACAAACCCACCGGCACCGAGTCGAAGAAGCGCGGACGGGAAATCGACCGCGTACGTTGCCCCAAGTTTTCAAAGTTTTCGAGAAGAAGAGGTACCACTCGTGACTCGCACCCGTTTCCTCATGGCCGTCGCGACGCTGTCCACGGTGGTGGCGGCGACGCTCACCGCCGGCCACGCCAGCGCCGACACCCTGCCGGCCATCGTCGCGGGTACGACCTTCACGGACTCTTCGGGCCCTTCGACCCGGCTCGAGGACCCCATCGTCAGCGACGACGTGACCTGGGGTCACTGAGCCACCGGGACCGGGACCGGGAACGACCCCGGTCCCGCCCCGCACCGCCCGCCGTCCGAACCGAATCTGTGGAAGGAATCCGGACGTGAACAGTATTGAGGGATGGTCAGCCCCGCGATTTCACGATGATTCCGACCCGCTCACCGAGGACCTTCCCCTGGGTTCCGGTCAATGGCCGGCGGGTCCCGACGAATCCGAATGGGTCCTGGTCTGAACCGGACCGGGCCCGCAACCGACAGGAGACGGACATGTCCGAGAACATCGAGAACGCCGAGCAGAACCCCGTGGACCTGGCCCAGGACCTCGCCATCGAGGAGCTGAACGGCGAGCAGGGCACCACCGCCGTGAGCACCTTCGGCACCTTCGGCTGCTCCAGCACCAACGCTTCCTGACCTTTCGCCAACCCCCGTACCGCACACCAGAAGGAGAGAACGATGACCACTCCCGAGACCGTCTCCAACGGCGCCGAGGACCGCGACTCCGACGTCCAGGTCGAGGACCTGAAGGCCACCAGCCAGGCGGCCACCGCCACCGTCTTCACCATCGGCTGCTCCGGCAGCTTCTCCAACACCGAGGCCTGAGCACCGCGCGTCCGCGCCCCCTCTCTCTCCCTGAAGGAAGGCACCACCATGAGCGACAAGACCGCCGACAAGCTGACCGTGCGGGCCGACGAGGCCGAGGTCGAGGTCGAGGACCTGGAAGCGTCCGCCGCGCTCGGCTGCGCGAGCACCATCGGCACCATCAGCTCGCTGAACAGCTGATGGACGGCCTCCGCAACGCCGACACCGTCGACCGCCCCGAGCCGGGGATCGAGGTCGAGGTCGAGGACCTGGCCGAGTCCTGCGGCGCCGCCTGTGCCGGGACCATCGGCACCCGATTCTGCTTCGAGAGCTGAGCCGTGAACCACTTCGCACCCGACCCCGTCACCCTCCACGCCGAGGGCTCCGAGATCGAGATCGAGATCGAGGAGCTCGACGGGGGCTCCACGGCCGCCGCCGGCTACACGGTCGGCTCCGGTCTGCCCTGCTGGGCCGCCTGAGCAGTCCCCGCCCGGCGCGTCCGGCGGGCCGTCACCGGCCCCGGACCGCCGCGCACCGCACCCACACACGAAGGAGCGCCATGAGCGACCAGACCGACCCCACGCACGTCCGGGCCGAGGAGAACACCGAGGTCGAGGTCGAGGACCTCAAGGGGGCCGAAGCCGCCTACTGCATCGGCACCGCTGGCTGCTTCACCTGCCCCGTCAGCTGAACCACCCACACCCGACGGAGGACCTTCCATGAGCGACACCACCCCCGACCCCACCGCCGTGGAGGCGGAGGAGGTCGACGTCGAAGAGCTCGAACAGGGCGCAGCATTCCCCACCTGGCTTTCGCTGGGCTGTTACTCGTCCTGAACCACCGCGCACCGAGCGACCGCACCCACACACGAAGGAGCACCATGAGCGACAGGACCGACCCCACGGACGTCCGGGCCGAGGAGAACACCGAGGTCGAGGTCGAGGACCTCAAGGGGGCCGAAGCCGCCTACTGCATCGGCACCGCGGGCTGCTTCACCTGCCCCGTCAGCTGAAGCACCCCGCACACCGCACCACGCAGTACCCCCGCACTCCCGCGGGGAAGTCCGCGGACCCGGCACCGCCGTCCGCGTGATCACCGGGCCCCATGCCATCGGGTAGGGCGCCCAACCGCCCGTCGGACGGCGCACGTCGTGCCCGCCGACCGATCGCCCGACACCCCGCAGGGCCGCTGAGCGGCCCCATGATCGGGGGCGGCGACCCGAGGCCCTGGAACGGCCGGGCCGCACTCCTCACCCCGTACGGCCCGGCCGTCCCCCTCCCCTGCCCGGAACCCCCTCCCCGGGAGGTCCCGGAACCCACAGCGCCGCCCCGGCGCGCCTTCCCGTCCCCCTTCCCGAGGAGTCGACACATGTCCCGCACCCTGCGGTTCAAGAGGTCAGCCACTGCCCAAGTCGTTGCCGGAGAAGGGGTGTTCCTGCTCTCCGAACAGCGCCAGTCCGTCCTGCGGGGCGCTCTCGCCGAGCAGCTCGCCCCGCTCCTGGACGGACAGCACACCCGAGAAGCCGTCGTCGGGGCCCTCGCGCCCTCCTTCGGCGAGGACCGGGTCATCCGCAACATCGACAAGCTCGTCGCGTCGGGCCTGGTCGTCGAGGCCGAGGCCGGCTCCGACCCGCGGACCGGCGGGTTCTGGGAACTGGCCGGCGTGGACGCCGACGCGGCCCGCCACCAGGTCGCCGGAGGTCCGGTGGAGATCGTCGCCCTGGGCGGCACGGATCCCGCCTGGTTCGCCACCGCCGCCGAGGCCATGGGCCTCGCGCCCGATTCCGGCGCACCCGAGCTGACCGTCGTCCTCACCGACGACTACCTCCACCCCGACCTCGCCGACGTCAACAAGAAGGCCCTCGCGACCGGACGCCCCTGGCTCCTGGTCCGCCCGGTCGGGACCGAGGTGTGGGTCGGCCCGCTGTTCCAGCCCGGCGACACCGGCTGCTGGGACTGCCTGGCCCACCGGCTGGGCGGCAACCAGCTGATCACCTCCTTCGTCCAGCGGAGCACCGCCGCCGACCGCGCCCCCGTGACCGCCCTCGCCGGCCTCCCGGGCACCGTCGCCGCCGCCGCGCACCTGGCCGCCGTACAGGCCGCGAAGTGGTTCGCGGGCCTGCGCGGCGAGGCCCTGGCCGAGGTGTTCGGCCTGCACACCCTCACCCTGGAGGGCCGCCGGCACAAGCTGTCCCGCCGCCCCCAGTGCCCCTCCTGCGGCGACCCGGGCATCCAGGCCCGCCAGGCGCACGAGCCGGTCGTCCCGCAGAGCCGGCGCAAGGCCGCCGCGGTCTACGACGGCGGGCACCGCACCAAGGACCCGGCCGCTCTGCTGGCCGCGTACGACCACCTGATCAGCCCGGTCACCGGCGTCATCTCGCAGCTCGTCAAGCACGACACCGGCACCGACCTCCTGCACTGCTACCTCGCCGGGACCAACTTCGCGGTCGGCTCCGGCGGCCTGGGCGCCCTGCGGGCCGGGCTGCGCAGCCAGAGCGCCGGCAAGGGCATGAGCGACCTCCAGGCCAGGGCCAGCGCGGTCGCCGAGTCCATCGAGCGGTACTCGGGCGTGTTCCAGGGCGACGAGGCCCGGATCACCGCCTCCTACCGCGAACTGGGCGACCGGGCCGTCCACCCGGACAGCACCCAGCTGTACAGCGAGCGCCAGCAGCGCGAGCGCGCCGAGTGGAACGCCCGCGACTCCCACTTCCACCGCGTCACCGACCCGTTCGACGAGGACGCCCGGATCGAGTGGACCCCCGTCTGGTCCCTGACCGAGCAGCGGCACAAGTACCTGCCGACCGGCCAGCTCTACTACCACTACAAGGGCGGTCCCGGTCCGGCGTACGTCGCCGCGGACTCCAACGGGAACGCCGCCGGGTCCAGCCTGGAGGACGCCGCCGTCCAGGGCTTCATGGAGCTCGTCGAACGCGACAGCGTCGCCCTGTGGTGGTACAACCGCGTCCAGCGCCCCGAGCTGGACCTCGACAGCTTCGGCGAGCCGTACTTCGGCCGCTGGAAGCAGGCCTACCGGGACCTCCACCGGGAGACCTGGGTCCTCGACCTCACCTCCGACCTGGGCATCCCGGTCGCCGCCGCGGTCTCCCGGCGCACCGACAAGCCCGTCGAGGACATCCTCATCGCGTTCGGCGCCCACTTCGACATGAAGATCGCGGTCTCCCGGGCGCTGACGGAGATGAACCAGTTCATCGGCGCCGTCCTGCCGATGCAGAGCGACGGGTCCGGCGAGTACGCCTTCGACGACCCCGACCAGAAGCGCTGGTGGAGCACCGCCACCATCGAGAACCAGCCCTACCTGCTCCCGCTCCCCGGCCGCGTCCACACGTACGCGGACCACCCCTACGAGCAGGGCGACGACCTGCTGGACGACCTGGAGCGGGCCCGCCGCACCGTCGAGGCCCAGGGCCTGGAGATGCTCCTGCTGAACCAGACCCGCCCGGACGTCGGCCTGCCCGTCGTCAAGGTCATCGTGCCCGGTCTGCGGCACTTCTGGCCCCGCTACGCCCCGGGCCGGCTGTTCGACGCCCCCGTCCGCCTCGGCTGGCTCGACGCCCCCACCCCCGAAGAAGACCTCAACCCCATCGGCATGTTCCTGTAGCCCGTCCGGAGGCAGCAATGAAAACGGCCACCCGCCGCACCCTCACCCGCCTCGCGTTCGTGGCCGGGGTCCGCGTCCGCGACCGCGAGGGCCACCTCGACGTCACCCGCGACGGCCGCACCCAGTTCCGCATCCGCGGCGCGTCCCGCGAGGTCGTCACCGCCCTGGAGGGCATGACGGGTTCCCTCGCGGCGCCCGGGCCGGTGCCCTCTCCGCCGGAGGAGCAGCTGGAGGCGGTCCTCAACCGCGTCATCCGGCTGCTGGAGCACCACATCGTGCTCGGCGACACCGTGGCCCTGCGGCTGGAGCCCCTGGTCCCGGGTCTCGGCCACTGCCCGGCCGACGTCGGCGCCGACACCCCCGTGCGCCTCAACCGGTTCGCCTTCCTGCGCGTCCACGAGGGCGACCTCGTCCTGGAGTCGCCGCTCTCCCCGCGCCGCGCCCGCCTCCAGGCGGATCCGGTGCGGGAGCTGGCCGCGGCCCTCGGCGCGGGCACCACGGCGCGCGAGCAGGCCCGAGCCCTGGACCTGCCCGTCACGGTCGTCCAGGAGCTGCTGGGCCACCTGGCCGGGGCCTCGCTGGTGGACACCGCCGACGCGGACGGCTCCTTCGCCGCCGACCGGGACGACGTGCTGCGCCAGTGGGACTTCCACGACCTGCTGTTCCACAGCCGCAGCCGCATGGGCCGCCACGACTACCCCTTCGGCGGGGTCTTCCCGTACACGGGGACCATCGAGCCCCGCCCCGCGGTCCGGCCCCTGCCCGCCGGCCCGCTGGTCGCCCTGCCCCGCCCCCGGCTGGAGGACATCGCGGCGAACGACCCCTCGTTGACCGCCGTCCTGGAGGGCCGCCGGTCGGTCCGCACGCACGCGCAGACCCCGCTGGACCTCGACCGGCTGGGCGAGTTCCTCTACCGCTGCGCCCGCGTCCGCGCGGTCACGGCGGCCCGCCCCGAGGAGGGGATGCCCTATCCCGCGTCCTCGCGGCCCTACCCGACCGGCGGGGCCTCGTACGACCTGGAGCTGTACCTGTCGGTGCACCGCGTCGCGGGCCTGGAGCCGGGCATGTACTTCTACGACGCCGGCGGGCACCGGCTGGTCCTGGTCAACGCCGACGAGGACGACCGCAACGCCATGATCGGCATCGCCCGGGTCTCGGCGGGCGGCATCGACGCCCCGGACGTGCTGATCACCGTCACCTCCCGGTTCCAGCGCCTGTCGTGGAAGTACCGCAGCCTCGCCTACGCCGCCACCCTCAAGAACGTCGGCGTGCTCTACCAGACCATGTACCTGGTCGCCACGGGCATGGGGCTGGCGCCGTGCGCCCTGGGCGGCGGCGACTCGGACCTCGCGGCCAGGACCCTGGGCCTGGACTACCTCCAGGAGTCCTCCGTCGGCGAGTTCCTCCTCGGCTCGCGTCCCGCTCCCGCGGAGCTCCCGCCGGCCGGGCACCTGTCCTGGACGCCCGTGAACGACGCCGACTGGCACCTGCGCTGCGAGCGCGAGCTCCACCCCGCCGCCGCCCCGGCCCGCCCCGGAAACCCGTCGTGACCACGGCCGCCGCCCCGGCCCCGCCCGTCGCGCCCGCCCCGGTACCGGCCCCGGCCCGCGCCGCCGCCCCCGCGGCGGCGCGCCGCCCGGCGACCGTGTTCCCGCTGCTGTCCACCCGGGTGACGGCCCTCGGCCCCGCCGACCTGGAGCCCCTGGCCGGGCCCGCCCTGGCCGGGGCCCTGGCCTCCCTGCGGGCGGGCAGGGAGGAGGCCGCCGAGGCCGGGCGGGCCCTGTCCGACGTGCTGTACGCCCTCGTCCCCACCCTCGACGACGCCCCGGCCGTCCGCCGCGCCGCCCTGCGGCTGCGCCGCGACACCAGGGGAGCCCGCGGCGGCCGGCACACCGCCGACGCCGCGGCCGCCGTCCGCCCCGCCCTGGACGAGGCCGGGCGGGCCGCCCTCACCGCCTGGACCGGTGCGGCCGAGCGGTTCGCCGCGGCCGCCGACCGCGCCGAGCGCCTCGTGCAGGAGGAGGCCCGTACCGCCGGCGCGTGGATGCTCACCCTGCTGCGGCGCCCCGACCTCGCGGCCGGACTGGCCCTGGCCAGCCCGGCGTTCACCCGGGAGCTGCTGCGCGCCGACCCGGCCCGGCCGCCCGCACCGGGGAGCCGCCTGGCCCGCACGGCGCTGTCGTACCTGGCCCGTACCGCCGTCAAGACCAGCCCGTTCGGCAGCCTGGTCACCCTCGGCACGGCCTCCCTCGGACCGGTCCCGGCGGGGGTCGCGGCGGCCGCCGCGGCCGCCGCGACCCCAGCGGCCGACACCGTCTCGCCCCGGCACCTGGCCGTCGAACTGCTGCGGGCCTTCGCCGCCGACCCCGACCTGTCGGAGACGGTGGACCTGCGGGTCAACCCGAGCCTGCACCGGCTCGCGGACACCTGGCAGGTCCTGCTGCCGCAGTACCTCAACCAGTCCCTCCCCCACCACGCGGACCTCCTCGCCACCGCCGACCTGTACGCCCCGTTCCTCGCCCCGGCGACCGGCCGGCACGCCCCGCCGGCCGCCCGGAGCGGCTCCGCCGCCCCCGCCGAACGCGCCCGGACCCGGCGCTGGGCCGCGATGGGCCTGCTGCTCCCCGACGTCCCCTGGCAGCCCCACGACCGCACCTGCCTGGCGGCCCTCGCCGAGCGCACCGGGACCCCGCCCGGCCCGCAGGGCCCCCGTATCGCGGAGGCGCTCGCCGTCCTCGCCGACACCGAGCGCGCCCTGCCCGCCGCCGACGCCGCGACCCGGCTGCGCCTGGACGGCCGGGCCCGCGCCGCGGCCGCCGGCGTCTTCACCGCCCTCGGGGCCCCGCAGCCCCACTGGCTCGCCTCGGCGCCGCTCTTCCACCAGAACGTGCCCGCGACCGACACCCCCGTACCGGCGCTGCCCGCCGAGGAGATCGGCCACGACCTGCGCGCCCTGGGCCGCCGCGTCCGGGCGCGGACCTTCCGCAGCGCCCTCTACGACGTGCTGACCGCCCATTTCACGGCCCGCTACGGCACCGGCGGCACCTGCCGCGACCTCTACGACTTCCTGTACGGCTTCTGCCGGCGCGAGGACCACCACCGCCTGGTCCGCAGGGCCGCGGAAGCCGACCGCGCGGGCACCGGCACCCCGTGCGTGCCCGCTCCGCACGGCACCGTCGGCGCCGCCGCCGTGACGGTCTTCCACCAGCTGGCCGCCGCGGACGCCGCCGCACTGGCCCGGGGCGAGTACCTCATGGCCGTCAACCGGGTCAGTCCCGGACCGGGCGGGCTCCTCGCCCGCTGGGGGGCGGTGCCCGGCACCGGCGGCGCGGCGATCCGCGAGCCCCTGCGCCGCTGGATCGGCGACCTGTACCCCGGGTGCGCGGTCCGGCAGCTGTCCGCAGGGGGCGACTACTCCACCCTCCAGGCCCCCGCCGGCCCCCTCTTCCCGTACCTGCGCTGGCCGTCCGACCTGCGCGGGCCGGACGCGGCGGCGCCCGGCGGGCCCCACCCCGGGCTCGACCTCGCCGACCTGGTCCTGTCCCACGACCCCGCCTCCGACACCCTCCAGCTGTACGACCGGGACGGCGCGAACGTCGCGCTGCCCTACCTCGGCGTGATGCCGCTCCAGATGCTGCACGGCCCGGTACGCGTCCTGGCGACCCTGTCCCAGCCCTGGAGCACCCGCTACCTCACCGACGGCGAGCGCCTGCCCCACGACCCGACCCGGCCGCCGCCGGACGGCGTCACCGCGACCCCCCGCACCCGTGAGGGCCGCCTGGTGACCGCCCGCGCCTCCTGGCGGCTGCCGGCCTCCGCCCTGCCGCGGCCCGGCAGCGGCGAGGGCACCGCCGCCTTCCTCGACCGGCTCGACGGCTGGCGGCGGGAGCACGGCATGCCCCGGCAGTGCTTCGTCCGCGCCGAGGCCGCCCCCGGGGTCCTCCCGGAGAAGCCGTTCTGGACCCACCTCGGCTCCCCGCACGCCGTCGCGTCCCTGCTCAAGAGCGTGGGCGCCGACGGCGGGGCGCTGGAGTTCACCGAACTGCTGCCCGGCCCCGGTGCGCACTGGCTCGCCGACGCCGACGGCCGCCCCCGGGCCGTCGAACTCGCCGCCCTGCTGCGCCTGGACCACCCCGACCCCCAGGAGACCCCGAGGTGACCCCGCCGCCCCCCGCCCCCGCCCGCCCGGGCCCCGAGGCCGTGGAGCACGACTGGCTCTACTACCGGATCTTCGTCCGGGACCGGCGCGACCTCACCCCGCTCGTCCACCACACCGTGCGCCGCATCGTCGCGGCCGCGCACGTGATCGACCCGCGGGGAGGCTGGTTCTTCCTCCGGTTCGTCGACGAGTGCGGCATGCAGGTCCGGCTGCGCGTGCACGGCCGGCTGGACGCGGTCGCCGCCGTCGAGGCCGCGGCCGACCGGATCCTCGCCGACACCGCGGCGATGCCGCCGGAGCTGGCCCGCGCCTACCGGGGGCACGCCAAGAGCCTGTACGAGCCCGAGTACGCCAAGTTCGGCGGCGCCGCCGGGGTCCGCCTCGCCGAACGGGCCTCCCAGGCCGCGAGCGAGGCGGCCCTGGAGCTCATCGGCCCCGACTTCCCCCGGCTGCGGCTGGGCCATGCGCTGGCCGCCACGCTCTCGGCCCTGGAGCTGCTGCCCGCCGGCCAACGCCTGTCCTTCGTCTACCACATGACCTGGTACTGGACCGGGCAGAACGGCGACCGCTCCGGGCCCCTGCGCGCCCGGGTGGACGCCGCCGCCCGGCGCCTCGCGCCGGACCTGCGCCGGCTGCTCGCCCAGGTCCGCGGCGGCCCGTACCGGGGCGTCCACGACGCGTACGGGCTGGGCCTGCGGGACCTGCTCGCACGGCACCGGGCCGCGGGGATCCCCCGGACCGGCCCCCACCTCCTGTTCCACCTCATCCACCTCACCAACAACCGGCTCGGCGTGACACCCGCGGAGGAGGCCGTCCTCGCCCGCTGGATCCGCGCCGAGTACGGAGCCGGCGCGTCGCACGACGCCCTCTGACCCGACGGAAGGACGCCGCACCCATGGAGACGTTCAGCGTGAAGGAGCACCGGCTCGACAACGGGCTGCGCATCGTCCTGGCCCCCGACCACCTGAATCCGGTGGCGGCCGTCTGCGTCTGGTACGGGGTCGGCTCCCGGCACGAGGAGCCCGGCCGCACCGGCATGGCCCACCTCTTCGAACACCTGATGTTCCAGGGGTCCCGCAACGTCCCCGGCAACGGCCACTTCGCCCTGCTCCACGAGGCGGGCAGCCGGCCCAACGGCACCACGAACTTCGAGCGGACCAACTTCACCGAGACCGTCCCCTCCCACCACCTCGAACTGGCCCTGTGGCTGGAGGCGGACCGGATGGGCGGGCTGCTCGACGCCCTCACCCAGGAGTCCCTGGACAACCAGCGCGACGTGGTGAAGAACGAACGCCGCCAGCGGTACGACAACCTGCCCTACGGCACCGCCTGGGAGCGCCTGGTCGCCATGGCCTATCCGCCCGGCCACCCCTACCACCACCTGCCGATCGGCTCCATGGCCGACCTCGACGCCGCCTCGCTCCAGGACGTCCGGGCCTTCTTCGTCCGGCACTACACGCCGGACAACGCCGTCCTGGCCGTCGTGGGCGACTTCGACCCCGGGCAGGCCCTGGGCTGGATCCGGCGCTACTTCGGCGGGATCGCCGGCCCCTCGTACACCGCGGCGCCGCCCGCGGCCGCGCTCCCCGAGCCGATGGGCACCGGGAGCCGCACCGTGGTCCGCGCCGACGTGCCGTCCGGGGCGGTGCTGCACGCGTACCGCATGCCGCGGGACGGCACCCGCGAGGCGGAGGCGGCGGCCGTCGCCCTCGCGGTCCTCGGCTCGGGCCGCAACAGCCGCCTCAAGCTGCGGCTGGTCCGCCGGGACCGCAGCGCCTCCAGCCTCTCCAGCGGCCTGATCCGGCTCACCGGGGCGCCGTCCCTGGGCTGGCTCGACATCAAGGCGTCGGCCTCCACCACCACGGCCGACCTGGAGGCGAGCCTCGACGAGGAGCTCGGCCGCTTCGCCGTCACCGGGCCCACCGAGGAGGAACTCGTGCGGGCCCGGGCCCACTTGGAACGCCAGCTGCTGACGCGGCTGGAGAGCGTGGGCGGCCGGGCCGACGAACTCTGCCGCCAGGCCACCTTCTTCGGGCGCGTCGAGCGCGGCCGGATCGCCTCGGCGGCCCTCGCGCAGCTCGAAGCCGTCACCGCCGACGAGGTGCACGCCTTCGCGGCCACCCGGCTGCACCCGTCCAACCGGGCGGTCCTGGTCTTCGAGCCGGGCTTCGCCGCCACCGTCCCCGGAGAGGATGCCTCCCGATGACCATCGCCCCCCTCGCGCCCGCCCCGGCCGCCGTGCCCGCCGCCGTGCCCGCCGCCGTGCCCGCGGCGCCCCCGGTCAGCGTGCTCGTCGCGGACCGCCCCGCCGCGGCCCCCGCCCGCCCGTGGAGTTTCCCCGCCCCCGCGGAGATCCGGCTGGCCAACGGCCTGCGCGTCGGGCACATCGCCCGGCCCGGCCACCGGCTCGCCGCCGTCGGGCTGTTCCTCGACACCCCGCTGGACGCCGAGCCGCAGGGCCTGGACGGCATCGCCGAACTCACCTCCCGCGCCTTGCAGGAGGGCTCGGCCGCCCTGCACGGGGCCCCGTTCGCCGAGGAGATCGAGCGCTGCGGGGCGAGCTTCGACAGCATCGCCGGGCCGCACGGCATCGCCATCGCCCTCCAGGTCCCCCAGTCCCGGCTCGAGACGGTGCTGGCCCTGCTCGCCGACACCCTGTGCGACCCCGCCTTCCCGGACCGCGAGGTCGCCCGGCTGCGCGCCCAGCGGCTCGACGAGATCGGCCACGAGAGCGCCGCCCCGCACGTGCGGGGGTTCCTGGGCATGCAGTCCGCGCTGTTCGGCACCGGACAGCGGGCGGGCCGGGCCGGCGCGGGCACCCGTGAGAGCGTCGCCCGGATCGACCACACCGCCGTCCGCGCCTTCTTCGACGCCCACGCCCGTCCCGCCACCGCCTCGGCCGCCGTCGCCGCCGACCTCCCGGAGGCGGAGCTGACCCGCGTCCTGGAGCGCACCCTGGGCCGTTGGAGCGCACCCGCCGCGGCCCTCACCCCCGTGCCCGCCGTCACCGCCGACGACCGCACGCGCGTGGTCCTCGTCGACCGGCCGGGGGCGGTGCAGACCACCCTGATGATCGGCCGGCACGGGCTCGACCGGCACGCCCCGGCCTGGGCCGCGCAGTCCATCGGGATCCAGTGCCTGGGCGGCGGCCTGACCTCGCGGCTGGACCAGGTCCTGCGCGAACGCCGCGGCTACACGTACGGCGTCTCCGCGATCGCCCAGCCCCTGCGCTCCGGCGCCCTGCTGTCCATCGGCGGGGCCGTCGCCACGGCGGTCACCGGCCCGGCGGTGGCCGAGGTCTTCGGGGTGCTGCGCTCCCTGGAGGGCGGCCTCACGCGCGCGGAGCAGAACGCCGCCGCCCGCAACCTGGTGGGCGTGGCCCCCCTCCAGTACCAGAGCGCCGCATCGACGGTGAAGGCCGTGGTCCGCGCCGCCGCGGAGCGCCTGCCCGCCGACTACCTGGGCACCATCCACGACCGCCTGGCCGCGGTCACCGCCGAGGAGGCCACCCGGGCCCTCCTCGACGCCTTCCCGGTGGACCGGCTGGTCGTGGTGGCGGTGGGGGACGCCGCCGCCGTCCGCCCGTCCCTGGAGTCGCTGGCCCTGGGCCCGGTCACCCTCGCCCCCTGAACCGGGCGGGCGTCAGGCGGCGGAGCGCTCCAGGGCGTCGGCCCCGTCCGGTTGGTCGATCCGGGGCCGTGGCCCGTGGCCGCGGTGATCCCCTGGTGGGCCGGCGCGGACCCGACTCGGCCTCCGCCGTGCTGCGCCACCACCTGGACCGGATCTTCACGGTCCCGGCCGACCCGGCCTAACGGGAGGCCTTCGGGGCTCCGCCACGGGGCCGGCGGAGGGTGTGGACCACGGTGGAGATGCCGATCGCCAGGGCCAGGATGCGGGGCATCGGCTGCACGTCGTGGGGCAGCGCGCCGATCGCGACGACCACCCCCAGGGTGAGGGCGACGACCAGGGCGACGGTGATCAAGGGACGGGACTGCATGACGGTTCTCCTTCGGAGCGGGGCGTACGGCGGGATGTACGGGCGGGGCGCCCCGTGCGCCGGGGGAGGGCGCACGGGGCGGGGTCGGGTCAGGCGCGGGTGAGGAGGCCCTCGTGCCACAGCCGGCGGACGACGTCCTGCGAAACGGGCAGGTCGGCCAGGGTGAAGCGGGGGCGGTCCAGCAGGTCTGCCAGGACCGGGGCGGCCGCCCCGGGGAAGGTCAGGACCCGGTCCGCCAGGTGCAGGAGCAGGTGCCCGCCGTCCACGACGGCGCTCAGCACCGTCTCGCGGTGGACCTCGAACACGGTGTCCGGGGTGATCGCCTCGTCGGCCAGCACCGCCGAGACCTGGCGCAGCGGGGCCGGGAACTCCCGGACGGCGGCCTTGGCCAGGATCGCCGCCAGCTCCTCGTCGGAGGTCTGCGCGAACCAGTCGGCCAGGCCCCGGCGCAGGCCGGCCACCGCCTCGGCGGCCGTGGCCGGGTCGCGCACGAAGTCCGCGGGGAACGTCGTACGGCCGGGCACCTCGACGACGCGCGAGAGGAGCTCGCCCACCGCCCAGTGCTCGGTCCACGCCGTGAGGCTCAGCGTGAGGTGCAGGGAGGAGACTCCCTCGCTGCGCGCCGAGTGCACCCAGCCGCGCGGCAGCCACAGCACGTCACCGGGTTCGAGGGTGAGGACCTTCCACGGCTCGATCCCCTCCAGCCGCTCCGTCGTCCACTCGGGGCGCTCGCGCAGGCGGTCCCAGGACTCGTGGGCGAGCGGGGCGGGCAGGACCGGCTCGCGCAGGGTCCACACCTTGGTGCCCTCGACCTGCACGATGAAGGAGTCGCGCGGGTCGAAGTGGGCCGCGAAGCCCTGGGACTTGGGCGGGGTGATGTACGCGTTGACGTGGACGGGCCGCGAGGTGTCGTGGGCCAGGGCGCGGGTGAAGCGGGCGAGGGGCTCGCTGTACTCCTGGAGGCCCTGCATCACCAGCGAGGCGCCCTCGGCGAGTTCACCCGCCGTCCTGCGCACGTCGGGTGCGTCCGCGTACATCAGCGTGGGGCGGGTGTAGCGCTGGTCGGCGATCTGGGCGCCTCCGCTGATCACCCGGAAGTCGGGCAGGCGGCGGCCGGACGACGCGAGGGAGGCGTCGAGGGCCGCCCAGCCGAACAGGTCCGAGAAGTCCCCGGGGGCGCGGAACACCACGGGTTCGGCCGGGGTTTCGGCCCGGAAGGCCTCCGGATCGGCGGTCAGCCGGCCGAGCGCCGCGAAGGCCGGCCGGGACAGGGCGGAGGCGGAGGGGGTGCTGGTCGTCGTCATGCCGTCCTCGCTGCGGTCGTGAGGGGGGTGGTGGCCGAGGTCGCGGCTCCGGCCTGGCGGGCCAGGAGGAGGTAGCTGCGCAGCTCGTCGAGCGTGCCCAGGCCGAGCCGGTTGTGGAGCATGTGGACGTGCGAGAAGACGATCCGGGCCGTGTACGTGCCCGCCGCGCCGAGCTGCCCCGCGACGGCCTCCGACAGGGCCGCGCGCCAGGAGCGCAGCGGGCCCGGGGAGGTGGTGGCGCGCGCCATCAGGTCGTGGCCGTCGGCGGTGAGCCGGTCGGCCGCGATGACGCACTCCGCCTCCAGCGCGGTCAGCACCTCCTGCGGGTAGCCGGCGCGCAGCGCCCAGTCGCTCCAGGAGCCGGCGCCGAAGGCGGCGAAGAGGCCCGCGTCGAGCACGGAGGCGGCGGCCGCGGTGGCCCGCAGGGCGAGCGCCGTGCGCGCCCGGTCGGAGGGCCGGGTGCGCAGGAACGCCAGGCACAGCTCGCTGGAGGTGCCGAAGAGGTCCTCGGAGACGGCGATCAGGCCGGCGCCGCCGTAGCGGTCGTACTCCGGGACGTACACGCTCCCGTACACCCCCGGCGCCAGCAGCTCCCGCTCCTCGACCGGGACCCCGCCCTCCCCCGCGGCGGCCAGCCGCCGGGACTGCACGGCGAACCGGGCCGGGTCCAGGGGCTTCTCACCGGGCAGCAGGACGTTCGCGGCCGCGAGCCGCTCCTCCAGTACGCGGCCCAGCGCTGCGGCCGCCGGGTCCCGCAGGTCACGGGCGCGCAGGCGGACGTGCGGGCCGCCCTGCCAGTAGCGCATGAAGAACCAGCTGCCGGACGGCAGTTCGGCCATGGCGGGGCCGACCACGTCGGTGACGACGCGGTCGCCCAGGGACCGGTCGGAGGCCGCCAGGTGCAGGTGCCAGGAGGTCCAGGCCCTCTCCGGGGCGTCCGCCGCGGCCGGTGTCGTCGTCGTGTTCGCGTTTTCCTTCATGTCACAACCTCAGGTCCAGGGGGAGTCCGTTGAAGCGCGGGGTGCCGCTGATGACGGACAGCAGGACGGTCTCGTCGGGCGCGAGCCCCAGCGGCCGCTGGACGGCGAGCCCGTCGAAGGCGCGCGCCGGGCGTGCGTAGAGCCCGTGGGCGGCGGCGTTCAGGCACAGGCCCTGGGTGATCCAGCCCGCCACGTACTGGGCCAGGGTCCAGGCGCCCGGGCCGAGTTCGGCGACGAGCTCGTGCTGGCGGACCGAGCAGAACCAGACCGCGGAGGCGTGGCGGACGTCGCAGCCGTTGCCGGGGGCCAGGTTGTAGCCGTAGTCGCGCTCCAGCGCGGCCAGGACGCCGGGGCCGGGCCGGTGCGGCAGCAGCCGGCCGCCCGTGAGGCGGTGGACCCCGTCCTCGAAGCCGTCGGTGGCCTGGACGGCCACGGTGACCTCGACGTGCTCCGCGACCCGGCGCAGGAGCCCGCCCGGCGGCGGGACGGCGGCCCAGGCGGCGGCGCCGGCCAGGGATCCCTCCGGGACCCGGCGCAGACGGCCCGCCATGCCGGTGAGGCCGCGGGGCATCCGGCCGGAGCCGCGCTCCCAGAGGACCTCGGCCCAGGACAGGTCCCGGGCGGCGGCGCCGGAGGCGATGGCGGGGCCGAGGGGTACCGCGGCGGTGTCGCCGAGGGACGCCTGGGCCCGGTTGACGGCCAGCACCTCGTCGAGGGAGGGGTCGGCGGGCGCCGTCGCGCGGAGCCGCTCCCCGCCCGGCCCGCCTCCCGCCGTCGCGCCGGACCCTCCCGCGCCTGCCGGCGGCGCCACGGCCGGGGCCGGATCTCCGCCGGCCAGGTCGACGGTGAGGGGCCAGGACCACTCCCGGTCCGTGAGGCCCAGGCCGGCCAGGGCCTCGCCTGAGGCCGGGAGGCCGAGCCGGCCCTCCAGGCCGAACAGCTCCAGGCCCACCGCCAGCGAGCGGAGCGAGATGCCCATCTCCAGCTCGGTGAGCGTGCCGCGCAGCGGTCCGTAGAAGGCCGGGAGCCGGGTGTACCGGCCGGCCAGCAGGATCCGCCGGGCCCCGTCGCGGGCGGCGCCGGGGAGCTCCGCCAGCGCGTGCCGGTGCACGTCGAGGACCCGGGCGGGGCCCTCGCCGGTGAGGAAGGCGTGCACCGGGAAGAGGCTGCGTACGGACGGCAGCGCGCGGTGCTCGAAGTACGGGTTGGTCAGCTCGGCCCGCTGGAGGCCGAACGCCGCGAGCAGCGCCCGCTCCGGCAGCCGGTCCGCCCCGGCCACCCGGCCCGCGGGGAACGCGGCGCGCTCCAGCAGCTCGGTGGTCCCGTGGGGCAGCGGGGCGCAGTCCGCCCCGGCCGCCCCGTCGGGGAGCGGCCCGGAGGCCTCGGCGACCTGGGCCGGGGTGGGGAACTGCGAGCGGCCGGTGCCCTGCGCGTGGGCGTAGCGCAGCACGCGGCGGGACAGGGTGTCCGTCGTCATCGGGTGCCGCCTCTCAGGGGAAGGGATGGGGGTCGTAGGGGGCGCTGCGGTGCTCCTGCGGGGTGCCGCGCAGCGCGGCGGTGAGCCGGGGCAGTCCGGCGAGGCGCTGCTGGGCGTGGCCGAAGCACATCGGGAGGATCCCGGGGACGACCGCCTTGACCACGGCCAGGCCGAGGTCGGTGTGGTCGCGGGTGGACTGGTCGACCAGGACGACCCGGTCCAGGCCGGCGTCCGCGAACCGGGCCCGTACGAAGTCCAGCGCGCCCCGTACGGTGCCGCCGGCGGCCCGCACCAGGCGGTCCGGCCAGTCCGGGAAGGCCTCCTGGAGCGTGACCCGGGGGCCGCCGAGGACGGTCGTGAGCCGGGGCAGGGTCTCGGGCCGGTTGTAGAGGTCGACGTGGTCCTCCAGCAGGTCCACCTGCCAGGGGTCGGCGACCATGGCCGCACCCGCCTCGGGGTCGGCCGGGGGCCGGGTGCACATCTGCGTGAGCTCCCACAGCGCGGCGCGCACCGCGGACTGCGGGTCGGCGCCCGAGCCGGCGGCGGACCAGCTGGCCGGGTGGCCGCCGGTCCGGTTGACGGCCATGGCCCACACCACCGGGATGTCGATGTCCTGGGTGGCGACCAGCAGGTGGGCGTCGTAGCCGTGGATGTCGATGGTGTCGAGGAGCCGGCGCGAGAGCGGGTCGGTCAGGCTCGCCGGGTCGATGGCGGGCAGCGGCTGCGCCCGGTGGAAGGACAGCAGGAAGGCGTCCCGCTCGGCGAGTTCGAGGAGGGAGTGCAGGGCCGCCTCGGTGGGCCCGGAGCCGAGGGCGCAGCCGCTGGAGGAGTCCGGGAAGTGGCTGCGGCGGCGGTCGGCGTGCTGGTCGCGGCGGGCGCCGTGGCGGTCGTGGCGGTGCAGGTACTCGTAGCGGTAGAAGCCGACTTCGGCGGGGACGAGGACCGGCTCGCCCGTGTCGAGGTCGTGGCCCCACACCCAGTCCATGGGGGTGTCGGGGGTGCTCGGGATGACGCGGGACAGGGGGTGGGCGAGCTGCTCCTCGGTGTAGGTGCCGAGGGTGACCGGGTCGAGGGCGCGGTCGGCGACCTCCCGGTGGGAGAGGCCGGTGAGGACCTGCCCGTGGTGCGGGAAGCTGCCCATGCGCTCGTAGGCCTCCAGGACCGCGACGGACTCGGCGCGGTCGAAGGTCAGGGCCCGGCCGTAGCCGTACGCGGGCGACTCGGGCAGCACCGCGTTGCTCATCGCGTACGGGGCGTCGAGGTCGCGCATGACCTGGAGGACCGGGCCGAAGCGCGGGTCGACCAGGCGGCGGCGCAGCGCCCCCGGGGCCAGCAGCGCGTCGCCGCCGGTGCCGCGGACCGGGTCGCCGGGCGAGGCGGCCGGGTCGTCGAGCACCAGCCGGGGCGGCCGGGCCGCCGGGTCGGGCGCGCCGGCGGGCCCTGCGCAGACGGGGCAGTTGAAGGTGCGCACGATCCGGTGGCGGGAGACGCCGGAAGCGCCCACCGCGAGGAGCTCACCGGGGGCGAGGGGGTGCTCGGCGAGGGCGTCCAGGGCGGCGGCGAGCGCTTCCGCGAGGAAGGGCCGCGGCGGGCGGGCGCCGCGCACGGGCTGGTCGATCCGGTCGGCCAGCGGGTGGTCGACGGCGATCCGGGCCCGCGTCTCGGCGCAGCCGGGGCAGCCGGAGTCGGTGCCGGGCACCCGCAGGGGGCCGACCTGGGCCTCGTTGCCGGCGATCCGGACGGACAGGTAGGGCCGTCCGTCCTCGTCGGCCCGCCGGTACAGGTCGCGCTCGCGGTCGAGGTCCCAGCCGGAGTGCAGGGTGACGGAGCCCTCGGCCAGGCCGGCCGTACGGGCGTACCGGCCGAGGAGCCCGGCCAGATCGGGCAGCCCTGCCGGGCCGGCGGCGCCGGGGCCCGCCGGAACGGCCGGAGCCGGAACGGCCGGCACGGCCGCGGCCGTGGGGGCGGGGGCGGGGGCGGTCGTCATGCCAGGGCCTCCTTCGGCAGGGCCTCGGCGACGGAGTCCGCGGCCGGACGGCCCGTCACGGTGCCGAACCACAGCGGGGTCCCGCCCGCGACCGGGTCGGCGGCGCGTGCCCCGGCCGGGGTGATCCACAGCCGGGTCCGCTCGGCCAGCGCGGCCAGCGCCGCGTCGTCGACGTGCAGCAGCGCGGTGGTGTCGGGGCCGGCGGCGACGAGCTCGCGCCCGCGGATCCGGCGGGTCTGGACGCGGGTCAGCGCGGTGCTGAGGCCGGCGGTGACCGCGCCGGCGCGGTCGGGACCCCAGGCGGAGGCCACGTCCTCGCCGGTGGCGCGGTCGTGGACCACGGCCAGCGGCCACTCCACGCCCGGCACCGCGAGCAGGCTCAGCCCCACGGTCAGGAACTCGTGGTCCTCCAGGGTGCGCCAGAGCACCTGGGCGGCCTTGTCGAGGTCCTCGAACGCGGGGGCGTCACCGGTGGGTTCGGCCCGGTCGGCGAGCAGCCGCAGGGTGCCGTCGAGCAGCCAGCGGTCCTCGGTGGTGCCGGCGGCGGCGACGGCCTCCGGGCCGGGACGCTGCTGGGCGCGCAGGGCGGCCAGCGCGGCGGCCACCGACGAGGAGCGCTGGTCGGCGCCCCAGGCGGCGACGGAGCCGGCGGTGCCGTCCCGGTGCTCGGCCTCGGCGACGCCCAGCGGCAGCTGCGGCAGGTTCTCGGGGGTGACCAGCGCGAACGGGCCGGTCCACTGGGCGGCGACGGCCTGGACGCGGGCCACGGCCTCGTCCAGGTCGGCGGCCGGGCCGGCCGGGGGCAGCGGTGCCAGGTCGACGCGGGAGGCGTTCAGTTCGGCGCCGTGGACCACGTACGCGCTCTCGCCGGCGGCTCCGGCGGTACCGGTCAGCACCCGGTAGGCCAGCTGCCCGGCGAGGGCGCCGGCCAGCGCTCCGGCCGCCGCGCCCAGCGGGGCGGCGCCGGGGGCGTCGGCCCAGTGGCCGACGCGGGCGGCCACGGCCCGCGCCCGGCCGGGGTCGCCGGACTCCTGCGGGCCGACCAGGTGGAAGCGCTCGTCCTGGCGGACCGGGAGGACCGCGCAGTCCGCCGGAAGCAGCGCGGCCTGCGCGGCCACCGCCGCGTCGAGCAGCTCGCCCGGGGCGAAGACGACGGCCGCGTCCGCGGCCACCTCGACGCCGCCGGCCGTCAGCGGCAGCAGCTCGGCGCCCAGCCGCTCGGCCGTGTCGGCGACGGCGGCGGCGTCCGCGTCCGGTACGGCGAGCACGAGGCGGCCGGCGCCGGACCGTGCGAGCCCGCGGGCGGCGGGCAGCACGAAGGCGGCCGGGCCGCAGAGCAGCACGGTGGCGGCGCGCAGCCGCGCGAAGGCCGCGTACGGGTCGTCGTGCAGCGTCTCCAGGTCGGCGAGGACGTCGCGGTGGCGCTCACGGGTCGCGGCGTCGGGTTCCGGGACGCTGAGGGCGTCCAGGTCGAGGAGCAGGCCCTGGCGGCTGAAGGTGTTCAGCAGCATGGCCACCACGGGCCGGGCGGCCTCATTGCCGAGGGCGGCGACGAGGGAGTCCTCGGTGGCGCCGTCCTCCAGCAGCGGGACGCACACGTCGGCCACCTTGAACAGCGCCGCCGGCCCGCGCACGACGAACGACGTGCCCTCGGCTCCGAAGTAGACGCCGTCCCGCACCGGTGCGTAGTGCAGGGCCGGGCGCAGTCTCATCCGCATGATCGCTCTCCCTGGTCCTTGAAGTGCCGGTGCCGTTCGGGTGCCCGGTCGTCGGTGGGCCCGTCGCCGGGCCGGGTGTAGGTGAACCGTCCGCCGGACGGCCTGCTGATCTCGACCGCCCACTCGTAGGCGTGCGGAGACGCGCCCGCGGCGGGCAGGGCCTCTTCCACGAAGCCGCTGCCGTCGCGCTCGAGGAAGCGCGGCAGCACGCGGCCGAGCAGTGCGCTGGTGAGGTCGACGTACTGCGGTTTGCGCTGCTTGGCGGAGGACCCTCCGGAACCGGCTGCGGCGTTGCCGGCGGCGGCGGGCTTGAGGACGACCTCGGCCGGCACCCCGTGGCGGGCGCGCCAGCGCGTCAGCGCCAGCATCCGGTCGGCCTCGCCGGGCCCCTGCCGGACGGCCTGCTCGAAGTCCTCGCCCGGGTACCAGCGGCGGCGCTGGAGGACGACGGAGCCGGCGAGCAGCCGGGGCGTGGCCGGCTCGGTGGGCACTCCGCCGGGGCCGGGGCCGCCGAGGCCGCCGGGCATGCCCAGGTCGGGCAGCAGCCGGCCGCCCATGACCAGCCAGTTGGCGAGCCGCAGCGGGGGCGGCAGCAGCTCGGGGTGTCCCGTGCCGAGGGTGAGGACGTGCAGCGGGCGGCCGTCGGCGTCCTCGACGTACAGCCGTTCGCGGTCCGGGTCGTGGACGAGCCTCAGCCCGTACCAGTCGTCGGCGCGCAGCCGCCGGTCGAGGACGGGCGCGTGGGCGTTGACGCTGACCCCGTGCAGGCCGCGGTCCTCGGCGAGGACGGTGCCGTGCGCGCCGTGCCGCTCCTGGAGGCGCCGGCGCAGCCGCGGCAGGGCCTGCCCGCCGAGTTCGGCGTCGTGCCCGAGGAAGCGGCCGTAGAGCATGCCGTGGCCGGGGTAGGAGTCGTTGACCACCAGCCGCTCGCCGGCCGGCTGGACCAGGACGCTGTAGGCGACGGCGTCCCGGCGGAACCGGTCGGGCAGCGGCGCGGCCAGCTCCGCGAGCCACTCGGCGTCCCACACCACCTCGGTGTCGGCCCGGCGGCCCGCGAGGTCGGCGCGGAGTTCGCCGAGCAGCCGGGTGCGCAGGACGCGCAGCCCGGTCAGGCTCCCGCTGCCGGACACCACCCGCTCGTTGACCGCGCGCACCAGGTCGCGGGCGTGGTCGGTGAGGTTCACGGAGGCACCGCGGCCGTGGCGCTCGACGAACACGTCGGTGAGCACGGCGCGGATGTCGTGGAGCCGGTCGAAGGCGGACAGGAACTCCATGGCGTGCGCGAGGTCGTTCAGCTGCCGGTCCAGGCTGCCGGTGTCGACCTCGGCCGGGGCCAGGAGGTAGTTCTCGGAGACGGGCAGGACCGCCGGGCGGCGGGCCTGCGCGGTCAGCTCCGCGGTGAGCGCGTCGATGCCGCGCAGGGCGTCGGCGCGCTCGGCGTGGCCGGCGCCGGCGAGCCCGGACAGGGCGGCCCGCAGTCCTTCGTGGCGCGGGGACTCGGCGAGCGGGTCGGCGTCGCAGTCCTCCGGGCCGTCGGTCGTGCACAGCAGTCCGGCGTTCAGGGAGCCGAGGACGACGCCCAGGGCCTGCTCGGGGGTGGTGCCGAGGGCACGGGCGACATCGCCGGCGATCGCGCCGGCGGTACGGGGGCCCATGTCCGTGGCGTTGAGGAGCCGCCGCAGGGGTTCGGTGAGGGCGGTCGACAGCAGCCGGGTGGCGTCGTCGCCCGCCTTCACGAAGGAGATCCGGTCCGGGCCGGGGCCCGGGGAGAGGCTGGGGGACTGCCGGACCCAGGTGCCGGGGCCCGGCGGGGTGGCGGGGTCGGCGGTACGGGCGACGTAGCCGAGCATCGCCTGGTCGAGGTGCGGGAAGGAGCGGGCCCCGGTGAAGGACACCTCGTCGGGGCGGGCGGCGCCGGGCGAGGGGACCGCCAGCCCGACCGCCGTGAAGCGGGCGAGCGGGCTGGTGCGCATCATGGCGCGGGTCACGTACTGGAGCAGCCCGCGCTCGGACTTGGCGGCGCGGGACAGGGTGCCCTCGCGGTAGCCGACGGCCGCCCGGTGCACCTCGGGGGCCAGCAGCGCCAGCGAGCGCAGCAGGTCCTCGTCCCCGAGGAGGCCGGAGAGGGTGCCGCGCTCGCGGGCCAGGGCCCGGGGGTGTTCCTCGGCCGCCTCGGCGAGGAGGCCGTCGCGCAGGACGCGCAGCTCCAGCCAGGCCAGGAACTCGGCGGGGGCCGGGTCCGGCAGCCTGGCCGGGACCTTGTCGTTGTGCACGGCCCGGCGTACGGCGACCAGGGCGGCCCGCTCGTCGGCGGGGGCCGCGCCGATGCGCTCGTACAGGGCGTCGGTGCAGGCGGTGGCCCGCACGGCCAGCTCGGCCTCGACGCGGGCCAGTTCGTCGAGGACGCCGGCCAGGGCCGGGTCGGCGAGCCGGGTGCGGCGCAGGGGGTTGATCCGCAGCATCCAGACGGGCTCGGTCCGCTCCGCCGGGGGGCGCCCCGGGGTGTCGGCGGAGGCGCTCACCGGGGTGTCCTCCCCGGCGGTGGCCTGCGCGGCGGCCGGCTCTGCGGTCCCGTCCCACGGGGCGGTCGCGACGGCGCTCACCGGGGTGTCCTCCCCGGCGGTGGCCTGCGCGGCGGCGTCCCGCAGGACGGTCGGCGGGCGTTCTTCTGTGACGGTCACCGGAAGTCCTTCCGGATCCGGTGCGTGCGCGCCGCGACGCACAGCAGCAGTCCGCCGACGACCCAGGCGCCCAGCACGAGGGCGACCCGGCCGAGTTCCCAGCTGTGCGCGGGCTCCAGGGCGGCCATGTCGTCGGGCAGCAGCGCCGCCCGCATGCCCTGGGCCATCCACTTCAGCGGGAAGAGCGCGCCGATGCGCTGCACCGTGTCGGGCAGCCCGGAGAAGGAGTAGTAGACCCCGGAGACGAACTGGAGCAGGACGAACGGGAACTGGACGGCGGCGGTGATGGTGCGCCGGTCGGTGATCAGCGAGCCCACCGCGATGCCCAGCAGGGCGGTGGCGGCGGAGCCGAGGAGGAACACCCACGCCAGGGTGGCCCAGCGGCCGGCCGTGTCGGGCAGCCGGAAGTCGAACACGACCACGGCCAGGGCCAGTACGGCGACGGACTGGAGCAGCGCCAGGACGAGGACCAGCACGGTCTTGGCCAGGAAGTAGCCGCCCGTCGCGAACGGGGTGCCGCGCAGCCGCTTCAGCGAGCCGTCGCCGCTCTCCAGGGCGATGCCGGTGGCGAGGACGCCGAACGCGGCGGACATGACGCCGGAGGCGAGGACGCCCGCGACGACCACGTCGTGCATGGAGACGGTGTGGTCGCCGGCCTTCATCGTGAAGATCGAGCCGAAGAGCAGCATCAGGACCACGGGCAGCGCCATGTTCATGGCCACCGCGGTGCGGTTGCGGAAGAAGACCCGCAGTTCGGCGCGGGCGCGCAGGACGCCGGTGCGGAAGACGCCCGGCAGCGGACCGCGGGCGGCCACGGTGCCGATCGGCGCCTTCGCGGGGGCCTTCGCCGGGGCCTCGGCGGTGGCGGCGGCGCTCTCGGCGTCGAGGGTCGGGGTGGGCGTCATCGGGTCCTGCTCCTTTCGTGCGTGTCGTCGCCGCCGCGGTGGCGGCCGGCGTCCTCGATGAGCCGCAGGTAGCGGCTCTCCAGGGAGGGGCGGCGGATCTCCAGTCCGGGCACGTCGGTGCCCAGGCGGGCGCGCAGGTCCTCCAGGACGGGTCCGACCTCGGCGGTGGTGACGGTGCGGGTGCGGCCGTCCTCGCGCCAGGACACCTCGGTCCCGGCGTCGCCGCCGCCCAGTTCCGCGGGGGGCGCGACCTCCCGTACGCGGCCGCCGGCGAGGACCGCCACGCGGTCCGCGAGCCGTTCGGCCTCGTCGAGGTAGTGGGTGGTGAGGAGCACGGTGGTGCCCTCGTCGCGCAGCCGCTCGATCATGGCCCAGCAGTCGCGGCGGGCCTGCGGGTCGAGGCCGGTGGTCGGCTCGTCGAGGAACAGCAGCTCGGGGCGGCCCACGACCGCGAGGGCCAGGTCCAGCCGGCGGCGCTGGCCGCCGGAGAGGGAGCCGAGGAGGGCCTTGGGGCGGCCGGCGAGGTCCACGAGCTCCAGCGCGTCCCGGACGGGGAGCGGGTCGGAGTAGCACAGGCCGATCTGCTCGACGAGTTCACCGACCCGCCAGCCCTCGTGGTCGGTGCCGCTCTGCTGGACGATGCCGATGCGGTTGCGCCAGGCGCGCCCGGCCTGGCCGGGGTCCTCGCCGAGGACGCTGACGGAGCCGCCGGAGCGGCGCCGGAAGCCCTCCAGGATCTCGATGGTGGTCGTCTTGCCGGCGCCGTTGGGGCCGAGCACGCCGAACACCTCGCCGCGGCGGACCTCCAGGTCCACGGATTCGACGGCGACGTGGGCGCCGTACGCCTTGTGCAGGCCGGAGGTCCGGATGGCGAGGTCGCCGTCGTCCCCGGCGGTCCCCGTGGCCGGGCCGGCCGTGGGCAGGCTGAGCGTGCTCACGCCGCCTTCCTCTCCGCTGCGCGCCGCAGCCGCTCGCGCCAGTTCTCCCCGTACACCTCGTCGACCGTCTCGGCGATGGCGAAGCACAGGTAGTAGCGCTGGATGGGTGTCACGCCGAGCAGGGGGAGCCGGCTGTAGAACAGGTTGATGAGGAGCCGGTACGAGGCGAACCAGGACGGGGTCCGGTCCGCGACCCGGCTCTCGGCGACGGTCGCGTGGAATTCGCTGCGGCCCTCGCCGACGGGTCCGCGGTGTCCGGGCGGGGCCGTGGACCGGCGGTCCATGACGGGGGCCAGCCCGTCGAGCAGCTCGGCGCTGAGGTCGCCGCGGGCCGCCGCGGTGTCGAAGACCCCCATGCCGTACGCGAACGCCGCGCGGAACTCGGCGGCTTCGGCGCTCTCGGCGCCGTCGCGGGCCCGCTCGACGACCGCGCGCAGCATGGGCGCGTCGGCTTCGCGCCGGCGGGCGAAGGAGGGGCGCGGGTCCTTGACGGAGCCCGCCCAGTGCAGGAAGGCCTCGGCGTGCGAGCGCAGCGAGAACACCCCGTAGGCGGGGCCGCCGGGGTGGGCCGTGCACAGGGCGGTGAACGCCTCGGCGAGGGCCGTCACGGGAACGCCGGCGTCCCGGCCGGCGGCGAGGTCCATCAGCCGGGCCAGGGGGGTGAACATACGGGTGAGTGCCAGGTCGCGGGGGGCTTCCAGGGCGTCGGGCCAGGTGATGCCGGAGTTCCGCTCGAAGAACTCGACGGTGCCGCGCGGGTGCAGCGGGAGGTAGGGGGGCTCCACGCGTTCCAGGCGGCCCAGTTCACGGGCCTGGGCGAGGTACTGCTCCCCGGTCATCGTCTCGGGGAGCTCCTCCAGCCGCCAGTCGATGGAGCCGGCGACGTCCTGCCACGGAATTCCGTCCGGGCCGCGGGCGATGAGTTCGACGTGCGGGCCGTGCTTCCAGCCACGGGCCAGATAGGCCACGGTGGCGTTGTGCTCGATGCGCAGGGACCGCACCACCGGTACCATCACCTGCGAAATCCATGCGGGTCCGATCGGTGATTGCGCATGAAAGCGCAGGCCGATCGTGCGCTCGTTCGGGGCGCCTTCCACGAGTTTCACCTCTCGTTCACCGGAACACCGTGCGGGGGTGCTCCCGGTCCTGGATCCGCTTCAGCAGCAGGACGAGGCCGACGAAGACGAGCAGCACAGCCAGTCACCGCGGGATCCGCCCATCTCAGGGAGGGCCACACCGTCGACGACGTCGAGGACCTCGAGGTCCTCCAGTTCGAAGGAAGCGAAGTCCTCGGCACTCAGCTTGTCCATGCGAATTCCTTTCTCTGAATTTCACGGGTGGGGGCGGGGCAGGCGCCCGCCCGCCGTCTTTCGACGGAGGGCGGGGCGCCTTGCTCGGACGTGCTTGCGGCGTACTGCCGTCGTCAGCTCAGCAGCAGGACGAGGAGGACGACGAGGAGCAGCACAGCCAGTCACCGCTGGAGGCGCCGACCTCGGGGAGGGCCGCACCCTCGGCGACGTCGAGGACCTCGATCTCCTCGAGCTCGAAGGAAGCGAAGTCCTCGGTACCCAGGTTCTTGTCCATGTGAATTCCCTTTCAGGTTTTCCGTTTGCCTGGCCGGTCGGCCTGACGAGAAGAATCATTGCTCGCCCGAATCGACTTCCGGAAGACCTCAAGGGCTTCCCCTGACACAGGTCATGGCGCCCCGTTACATTCGTCACGGGGCGCCTTTACGGGTACGCGCGCGCGATTCCCTGATTGCTTTCCCGGCGTCCGGAATGACAAATGTCACGACCTCACGTGATCCATGTCAGTGCTTCTCCCGGAAACCTTGTCCGGGCGCCCCCACCCGGCCGAGCATGCGAGGGACTCGGCTTCAGAGGGAACGGAATGGCGGCGTGACCGGACGATCCACTGCGCAAGGGCACTACGTCTCCCGGATCCTCGGCGTACTCGCCCGGGACCCCCGGCGGGCGCGCATCCGGGGCGGGGCCGGCACCCTCGACGGGGCCGCGCTCGTCCGCTCCGTGCAGCGGGCCCACGAGGCGCTGCGCGCCGCGGGCGCCGGGCCGGGCGCCATGGTCGGGATCCTCACCGGCCCCAACCACCCGCTGACGTTCACCGCGCGGTACGCGGCCCACCTCCTGGGCGCCGGCGTGATGTACGTGCGGTCGGTGAACCCCGGCTCGGACCTGCCGCTGCCGGCCGCCGAACAGGCCGGGCTCCTCGCGGAATGCGGGGTCTCGGTCCTCGTGACGGACGCGGACCACGCCGCGCGCGGTGCCGAACTGGCCCGTCTGCTCCCGCGGCCGACGGCCGTCGCCGTGCTCGACGACCCCGGTGCCGGAGGGGGCGGCGAGGCCCCGGACGGGCCTGCCCCGCAGGCCCCCGACTGCGCGGTGGTCACCTACACCAGCGGCAGCAGCGGCCGCCCCAAGGGCGTGCGGCAGTCCTTCGCCGCCTGGAACCGGCTCGTTCTCGACGACGCCGGCTCCCTCGCGGGAGGGCCGCCGGAGCGGATGCTGATCGTCACCCCGACCAGCCACACCGTCGCCGTCATGGCCGACGTGGTCCTGGCCTCCGGCGGCTCCCTCGTCGTCCACGACGGCTTCGACGCCGCCGGGGTGCTGGGGGCCCTGGCCGCCGAGCGGATCACCCGCGTCTACCTGACCGTCCCGCAGCTGTACCGGCTGCTGGACCACCCGGACACCGCCGGCACGGACCTGTCCGCGCTGCGCCAGCTCATCTACAGCGGCTGCGTGGCCTCCCCGGCCCGGCTGGCCTCCGCCGTACGGGTCTTCGGGCCCCGCCTCGTACAGTGCTACGGCTCCACCGAGGCGGGCCGGATCACCCTGCTGGACCAGCTCGACCACTTCGAGCCGGAGCTGCTGCCCAGCGTGGGCCGGCCCTTCCCGGGCGTCGAGGTCCGCGTCTGCGACCCCGACACCGGCCGCGAGGTCCCGCAGGGCGACTGCGGCGAGCTCCAGGTGCGCTCCCCGTACGCGATGGCCGGCTACCAGGGCCTGCCCGCCGAGAGCGCCGCGGCCCTGCTGCCGGACGGCTGGCTGCGGACCGGGGACCTCGGGCGCCGCGACTCCTACGGCTGCTTCCACCTGGTCGACCGCATCGGGCGGGTGATCAAGGCGGGCGGGGTCAAGGTCCGGCCCGCCGAGGTGGAACGCGCCCTGCTCACCCACTCCGCCGTCGCCGACTGCGCGGTGTTCGGCAGGCCCGACGCCGTGACCGGCGAGGCCGTGCACGCCGCCGTGGTGCTGCGCGTCCCCTGCGAGCCGGACGAACTGCGCCGGCACGTCGCCCGGTCCCTCTCCCCCGCCCACGCCCCCGCACGGATCGTGCGGTGGCCCGAACTCCCCCTGACCGAATCCGGAAAGCCCGACCACAGGCGCCTCGCGGGCGCGGCGGTCTCCGGCGCGGCCTCGAACTGACGAAGAAAGCGAGCTGACATCGTGACGACTTCCACGACCCCGACCCTCCTGGCGTCCCCCCAGGCCCACCTGGCGTTCTTCACGGACCGCGCCGCCGCCGCGATCGCGGACGGCAAGCGGGAGTTCCTGGAGCTCGGCCGCCGGGCCGGCCGCTTCCCCAGCGCCTCCACCTCCACCGACCCGGCCGACGGCACGGCCGAGATCAGCGTCTGGTGCAGCAACGACTACCTCGGCATGGGCCAGCAGCCGCAGGTCATGGCGGCCATGCGGGACGCGCTGGAGCGCTTCGGCGCCGGCTCCGGCGGCTCCCGCAACATCGGCGGCACCAACCACGTCCACGTGCAGCTGGAGACCGAACTCGCCGCGCTGCACGGCAAGGAGGCGGCCCTGATCTTCACCTCCGGCTACACCGCCAACGACGGCGCCCTGACGGTGATCGCCGGAGCGGTCCCGGACTGCGTGGTCTTCTCCGACGAGCTGAACCACGCCTCGATCATCGACGGGCTGCGCCACAGCGGCGCCGCGAAGCGCATCTTCCGCCACAACGACGCGGCGCACCTGGAGGAGCTGATCGCGGCCGAGGCGCCGGAGCGGCCGAAGCTGATCGTGCTGGAGTCGGTGTACTCGATGTCCGGCGACGTCGCGCCGATCCGCGAGGTCACCGAGATCGCCCGCCGGTACGGGGCGACGATCTTCCTCGACGAGGTCCACGCGGTCGGCATGTACGGCCCGCGCGGCGCCGGCATAGCGGCCGGCGAGGGGCTGGCCGACGAGATCGACGTGGTCATGGGCACCCTCGGCAAGGGCTTCGGCACCGCCGGCGGCTACATCGCGGGCCCGGCCGCGCTGATCGACGCGGTGCGGACCCTGTCGCGGCCGTTCGTGTTCACCACCTCCCTCCCGCCGGCGGTGGCGGCGGGCGCGCTGGCCGCCGTGCGCCACCTGGCGGGCTCGGACACCGAGCGGACCGCGCTGCACCGCAACGCGAAGCTGCTGCACGGGCTGCTGCGGGAGCGGGGCATCCCGTTCCTGTCGGACGAGTCGCACATCGTGTCGGTGCTGATCGGTGAGGACGCCGCCTGCAAGAAGGCCTCGGCGCTGCTGCTGGAGCGCTACCGGATCTACGTGCAGTCCATCAACGCCCCGAGCGTGAAGACCGGCGAGGAGATCCTGCGCATCGCGCCGGGCGCGCTGCCCGAGCCGGCCGAGGTGGAGAAGTTCGTCGAGGCACTCGACTCGGTCTGGCTCGAACTCGGCCTGCCGCGGACCGGCGCATGAGCTCCCCGTCCTCGTCGGTGGCGTCCGTCCTGGCGGAGTCGGCCGCCCGCAGGCCCGCGCACCCCGCGCTGGTCTTCGGGGACCGCTCGTACTCCTACGCCGAGCTCTGGGACGGCGCCCTGCGGTACGCGGCCGCGCTGCGCGCCCGGGGCCTGGGCGCCGGGGACCGGGTCGCGCTGCTGCTGCCCAACAGCCCGGCGTTCCCGATGGCCTACTACGGAACCCTCGCGCTGGGCTGCACGGCCGTACCGGTCCACGAGCACTCCCGGGCGCCCGAGATCGCCCACGTGCTGCGGGACTCGGGCGCCGTGGCGCTGGTCTGCGCGGCCTCCCTGCTGCCCGGGGCGGCCCCCGTCGCCCGGGCGGCGGGGGTGGCGCTGCTCGGCGTGCACGACGGGGACGGCGACGCGGACGGGAACGGGCACGGGCACCGGCACGGGCACGAGGACGGAAACGGGAACGGGCACGAGGACGAGGACGGGGACGGGGACGGGCACGAGGACGGGCCGGGCGGCGGAGCCGTCGGCGCGGAGGGAGCGCCCTGGCTCGACCGGGAGGCGGACCGGGTGCGGCCGCTCGCCGGTCCGGTCCCCCGGACCCCCGAGGACATCGCCGTCGTCCTGTACACCTCCGGGACCACGGGCGCCCCCAAGGGGGTGATGCTCACGCACCACAGCGTGCTCATGAACATCACGACCACCGCCCGCACCCCCTTCGCCTTCGACGGGGACGACGTCCTCCTCGGCACGCTGCCGCTGTCCCACACCTTCGGCCAGATCTGCGGGATGGGGGTGTGCTTCCACACCGGCGCCACCCTGGTGCTGATGTCCCGCTTCTGCGGCACGCGCGCCCTGGAGCTCATGGCAGCCCACGGCTGCACGGTCGTCATGGGCGTGCCCACGATGTACCTGGCCCTGCTGGACGCCGCCGAGCGCGACCCGCGCCGGCCCCCGCTGGAGCGCGCCTACTCCGGCGGCTCCTCGCTCCCCCCGGCGGTGCTGCGGCGCGTCGAGGAGGTGCTGGGGGCTCCCGTCTACGAGGGGTACGGGCTCACCGAGACCTCCCCCAGCGTCAGCTACAACCAGCCGGGCCTGGAGCGCCGGCCCGGCACGGTGGGCCTGCCGATCCCCGGCGTCGAGGTCGGCATCGCCGACCCGGACGAGGCGCGGAGGATCCGGCTGCTGCCCGGGGGCGAGCGCGGGGAGATCGTCGTACGCGGGCACGGGCTGATGGCCGGCTACCTGAACCGCCCCGAGGCCACCGCCGAGGTGCTGGTCGACGGCTGGCTGCGCACCGGGGACATCGGGGTGCGGGAGGAGGACGGCTACCTGCGCGTCCTGGACCGCAAGAAGGACGTGGTCATCCGGGGCGGCTACAACGTCTATCCGCGCGAGGTGGAGGAAGTCCTCCTCGGCCACCCGGCGGTGGCGCAGGCCGCGGTGGTCGGCGTCCCGCACGAGCGGCTCGGCGAGGAGGTCTGCGCGGTGCTGCGGACCGTGCCCGGCGTCCGGGCGGACCCGGGCCTGGCGGAGGAGATCACCCTCTGGTGCGGGGAGCGGCTGGCCCGCTACAAATACCCGCGCCGGATCGCGTTCACCGAGGCCTACCCCGTCGGGCCCACGGGGAAGATCCTGAAGGCCGAACTGGCCGGATTCTTCCGGTAGACCGCCGCAACCGGTCGACGGGGAAGGGCCGGTTCACCCGCTGCGAGAAGATGTAAGACCCACGCACTCAGGAGGCAACACCCGTGGAAAAGACCGCCGCCCGTCCCGTCTTCCGGACCCGACGGGACCAGCTCCGCAACGGTGGCCGGGCATCGCTCATCGGCACCGGCTTCGGCGTGATGTGGTTCGCCCTGGGACAGGCCGTCGTCCACGGGGCCGCCCGCCCGTTCGTCCTCGCGGCCGGCGGGCTGCTGTTCGCCGCGAGCGCCGCGGCGGTCGTCCGCCTCTTCCTCCTGGCCCGGCGCACCCCCGCCGGCGAGAAGGGCACGCCGCCCGCCCCGGGCGGCGGCGGCCCGAAGTTCCTCACCGTCCTGCTGATCGAGGTCGCCGTCCTCGGCGCCGGCAACAACTACATACGCACCGGTCTGGACCGTCCCGAGATGATGCTGAGCTGGTCGGCCCTGGTGGTCGGCGCGCACTTCTTCCCGATGGCCAAGAGCCTGCGCGCCCCGATGCTGCGCTGGGTGGGCGCTGCGATGCTGGCCACCGTCGCCGCCGCCGCCGTCGCCGTCCTGGTCCTGGGAGCGGACAAGGACGCCTGGCGCTACGTACCCGGCCTCGGCTGCGCGGCCGTGCTGTGGGGCGGTACCGCCTTCACCGGACTGAGGGCCGGCCGCAAGGCCTGACCCTGCCCGGGAGGGCGGACGCCGGAAGCGGCCGTGCGGCGGGGATCCCCGGGCGCACCCCCGCCGTGCTCCGGAGCCTGCGGACGCCTCAGATCCAGCCCTGCTCCACGGCGATGCGGGCCGCGTCGAAGCGGTTGCGGCCGCCGAGCTTCTTGATGGAGGCCGAGGTGACGTTGCGTACGGTTCCGGCCGCCAGGTAGAGCTCCGCCGCGATCTCCTTGACGGTGGCGCCGCCGGCCGTGAGCCGCAGCACCTGGGACTCCCGGGTGCTGAGCTTCGTCGCCGGCCCGGCCCCCTGCGCGCCCAGCCCCATGGCACTGGTGGCCAGGGACGGGGCCATCGTCACGCAACCCGCCGCCACGCCCTTGAGGGTGGCGATGAGCCGCGGCAGCCCCGTGTCGGTCGGAACGATGCCGTGCACCCCGGCGGCCATCGCCCGGCCCACCGCAGCGGGTCGATTTCCGGCCATCATGAGGACGATTCCGCAGGCGGGCACCCTGGCCCGCACCGCCGATGCGAGACGCAGGACGTCATCGCCCACCGGGGTGTCCTCCAGCAGAACGACATCGGGCGAATGGCGGTGGACAAGTGAAAGAACGTGCTGAGGATCGGTTTCCGCGGCGATGACCTCTATGCCGCCGGCCGATCGGAGTACCTCGACGAGCGCCTCGAGAAAGAGAACCCGGCTGCCGCCGACAATGACGCTGATAGCCATGGTGAATCCCCTGAATGAACCGTGGGGCCGTGTCCTACCGTTCGGTTTCCACGGTCCAGCCACTGAGCTGTTGGGTTATCTCCAGTGCCCGGCGGCAAATACTGTCGCCTGACGCCGGTGGTTCCAGCACGTCGGAAACGGTCTGGAAGAGGACGAGCTCGACGCGCCCGTCGCAGGGGCGGACCGCCACGTGTTCCAGGCCGTCCGAGGGTGTGGCCACGGACCTCAACAACGAGGCGAGGAGGAGCGGATCCGGTGGGCCGGCCGCCCCGGCGGCAGGTGCGCGCAGGGAAACCGCGGTCATAAGCATGCGAGTCGACTAGTCCCAGTTCTGGTTGTACGAGGTGATGGCGAGGGCCGGGGCCTCCAGCGGCGCGTCCGTACCCGGGGCGACGATGTCCCAGTTCTGGTTCCCGGCCTCGACGGCCACCCGGCTTTCCCCGCCCTGGCCGGTGGCGTGGGCCGTACCGAACAGGAACAGGCCGGCGGCGAGAGCGGCGACGGAAGCGGCACCGGCGACACGACGGAACTGCAGCATGGATTTCCCCCTGGAAAAGCGTTCGTAAAGCGGGAGCCAACCGGGCGTTCGGCGCCGGGCGGCTCCTTCCTTCTGCATCCAGCTTGCTTTACGGCGGACCTCGAGTGGAAGCGGATCCGCTGGCAGGAAGAACCCCGTGGCAGCTCGGTGCCAACCTCGCAACGGACCCGGCAGGGAAGTAGCCATCCACCTGCGACGTCTCATATGTTGACCACATCGGCGCGGCTCAAGTCAGAGTGAGCGGCGGGGGACCGAAGAGGAACTGACAATGCTGGAACTACTGGGACTGGACGCACAAACAGCGGATGTGTACGGACTCATGCTGGCGAACCACGCATGGGGCGTCACGGAGATCGCGCGCCGACTCCACCTCACACCCGCCGACGTGCGCGAGTCACTGGAGAAACTGACCGATCTGCGCCTTCTGCACCGATCGGCGGTCGGAGACGAACTCCAGCCGACCGACCCCGCGTTGGGGCTGCGGGAGCTGCTCAACCAGCGCAAGCGGGAACTGGAGAGCAGGCAGGAGGCGGTGGCGCGCTGCGAGGCCGACATGGCCCAGCTGGTCAGCACCTACAGCGAGCTCTACACCGGCCAGACCCAGCGCGTCGCCCAGCAGTTCCTCGGCGTCGAGTCGGTGCAGAACCGGATCCGCGAGCTCGCCACCGAGGCTACCTCCGAGTCGCTGACCTTCAACCCCGGCGGCGCGCAGTCTCGAGCGAGCCTCGAGGCCAGCAAGCCCCTCGACCGCGACACCCTCGCCCGTGGTGTCCGGATGCGCACGGTCTACCTGGACAGCGTCCGCAACGACGCGGTCACCACCGAGTACGCGGAGTGGCTGACCGACCTGGGCGGCGAGGTGCGCACGGTGCCCTCGCTGCCGCTGCGCATGCTCATCTTCGACCGCAGGACGGTCATCGTCCCGGCCGACCCGGAGAACACCCGCAAGGGCGCCGTCCAGTTGACCGAGCCGGGCGTGGTCGTCGGCCTGGCCGGGCTGTTCGACCAGATCTGGGAGACCGCGGTACCGCTGGGCACCCGCCAGGACCGCGACGACCGGGGCCTGACCCGCCAGGAGAAGGAGCTGCTGCGGCTGCTGGGCAGCGGGCTCACCGACGAGGCCGCCGGCCGCCAGCTGGGCCTGTCCCTGCGGACGGTCCGCCGGATGATGGCGGAGCTGATGAAACGCCTCGGCGCGGGCAGCCGCTTCGAGGCGGGCCTGCGTGCGGCCCAGCGCGAGTGGATCTGACCCGCAGACCGCCGCCCCTCCCCCCTGGGGACCGGCCTGGGCCGGGGGCTGTCCGCAGAGTCCCGCCCGCCCCGCGACGCCCTCCGGGCGGCCGGCGCTCCTGCGCGGACACTCCCTAGGGCTCCGGGACCGGGGTGGGGAGTTCCAGCCAGACCGTCTTGCCCGGGTGGGCGCCGGACAGCGGGGACGACCCCCAGGACTGCGCCAGGTGGTCCAGGAGGACCAGGCCGTGCCCCCCGGGGCGCGCCCGGTCCTGCTGCGGGCGGGGTCGCGGCGGCTCGGGACTGTCGTCCGTCAGCTCGACCCGCAGCCGCCCGCCGGGCCCGTAGCGCAGGACCAGCTCCCGCGGGCCCCCCGCGTGCAGGCAGGCGTTGGTGACCAGCTCCGAGACCAGCAGGAGGGCGTCCTCCTCGGCCTCGGTGCCGGGCGCCCAGCGCCAGTCGGCGAGTGCCTGCCGGGTGAAGTCGCGGCACCGCGTGACGACCCCGGCCGTGGCGCCGCCCAGGACGAGCCTCCGCGTCTGTTCCGCCACCGGCGCACTCCCGTCTCGGCCCACCGCTCCCTCGGCGCCGCACCTACCCCCGACCAGGATGGACAAATCCCACGGTTTCGGCCACCAGGCCACCACAGCCGTGCCACAGCGGCCCCACAGCCCCGCCAGAGCCCCGCCGGAGCCCCGCCGAAGCGCACCGGGCGCCGGTGCGAAGGGGCCCGGCGGGGGCCTCCCGGTACCTTCCGAGCGGGGTCCCGAAGGCCGGCACAAGGCCCCCGCCAGGGGTTTTCGGCCGTTCTCCCCCGTGGAGCGGCCGGTCCGGGCGAGGCTAGTCCGGCCGTTCCCGCACGGTCGAGGACCGCCGCGCCGATCCGTCAAGTCCTCCGGCGCCCCTCCCGGCCGGCGCCCCCGCCCACGCCGCGCCCGAGGCGACCCCCTGTCCACATCCTGGACAACTACCCTCGGTATATGAACGCAGATGCCGACGCCGAAGCCCTCCGCACCGTGAAGGACGCCGACCGGAAGCACGTCTTCCATTCCTGGTCGGCCCAGGAGCTCATCGACCCGCTCGCCGTCGCGGGGGCCGAGGGCTCGTACTTCTGGGACTACGAGGGCAACCGCTACCTCGACTTCTCCAGCGCGCTCGTCTACACCAACATCGGCTACCAGCACCCCAAGGTGGCCGCCGCCATCGCGGAGCAGGCGGGCAGGCTCTGTACCGTCGCGCCCGGATTCGCCGTGGACGTCCGCTCCGAGGCGGCCCGCCTGATCGCCGAGCGCACCCCCGGCGACCTCGACAAGGTCTTCTTCACCAATGCCGGCGCCGAGGCCGTGGAGAACGCCGTCCGCATGGCCCGGCTGCACACCGGCCGGCCCAAGGTGATGTCCGCCTACCGCTCGTACCACGGCGCCACCACCACCGCGATCAACCTCACGGGCGACGCCCGCCGCTTCGGCAACGACAGCGCGACCGCCGGCGTCGTGCACTTCTGGGGCCCCTTCCCCTACCGCTCTCCCTTCTACGCCGGCACCGAGGCCGAGGAGTGCGAGCGGGCGCTGCGCCACCTGGAGGACACGGTCGTCTTCGAGGGCCCGCAGTCCATCGCCGCGATCATCCTGGAGACCGTCGGCGGCGCCCCCGGCGTGCTCGTCCCCCCGGCCGGCTACCTGGCCGGCGTCCGCGAGATCTGCGACCGCCACGGCATCGTCTTCATCCTCGACGAGGTCATGGTCGGCTTCGGCCGCACCGGCCGCTGGTTCGCCGCCGAGCACTGGGGGGTCACCCCCGACCTCCTCTGCTTCGCCAAGGGCGTGACCAGCGGATACGTGCCGCTCGGCGGCGTCGCCATCTCGGCTGCCATCGCGGATACCTTCGCCCGCCGCCCCTACCCGGGCGGGCTGACCTACTCCGGGCACGTCCTGGCCTGCGCCGCCGCCGTCGCCACGATCAACGTGATGGAGGAGGAGGGGATCGTCGAGCAGTCCGCCCGCACCGGCGCCGAGCTGCTGGGCCCCGGCCTGCGCGCCCTCGCGGAGCGGCACCCCTCCGTCGGCGAGGTCCGGGGCCTGGGCACCTTCTGGGCCCTGGAGCTCGTACGGGACGCCCGCACGCGCGAGCCGCTCGTCCCGTACAACGCCTCCGGCCCGGAGAACGCCCCCATGGCGGCCTTCGGCGCGGCCCTGAAGAAGGGCGGCCTGTGGCCGCTGCTCGCCGGGAACCGGATCCACGTCGCCCCGCCCTGCACCGTCTCGGCCGAGGAGGTGGCCGAAGGCCTGGCGGTCCTGGACGGGGCCCTCGCCGTCACGGACGCACACATGGCCTGAGCCGCCCGCTCCCGCGGGCGCCCGCTTGTGGGGTCGGCCAATGCGCCGGTACCGCTGTTCGGAGGTTCCGTCCCGTGGTCAACCCGCCGTACACATGGTGCAATCCCGTCAGTACTCCAGTACTTCAGTACGACTCAGCACCTACGGACCGGGATGCACGTCAGTCCCGGGGCGGTCCTGCGGGGCCGAACGGCGGGGAGCGGGACGTCCCCCTCGGGGGACGGGCGCTGGACGCCGGGCGTACGGGATCCAGACCAACGGACTCCGTGTTCCCGAGTACCCGAAGGAAGACAGCATGAGCAAGCACGTCCTGGGCCAGAACCAGTACGGCAAGGCCGAGAACCGCATCGTCGTGGTGACCCGCAAGGGCAGCGACGGCTCCTGGGCCGAGATCCGCGACCTGAACGTCTCGGTCGCCCTGCGCGGCGAGTTCCGCGACGTCCACCTCACCGGCGACAACGCCAACTGCCTGCCGACCGACACCACCAAGAACACGGTGTACGCCTTCGGCAAGGAGCACGGCATCAGCTCGCCCGAGGCCTTCGGGATCCTGCTCGCCAAGCACTTCGTCTCCTCCCAGGCCCCGATCCGCGAGGCGCAGATCCGGATCGAGGAGTTCGCCTGGGAGCGGATCCCCGTCCCGACCCGCAAGGAGCAGCACTCCTTCGTCCGCAAGGGCCAGGAGGTGCGCACCGCTCAGGTGACCTACAGCGAGACCACCGGCCTCCAGGTCGTCTCGGGCCTGAAGGACCTGACCGTGATGAACTCGACCAACTCCGAGTTCCACGGCTTCATCAAGGACGGGTACACGACCCTCCAGGAGGCGTACGACCGCATCCTGGCCACCAAGGTCACCTCCCGCTGGGCGCACTCGGCGCTGGCCGCCGACGACGCGGGGTACGACTGGGACCGGTCGTACAAGAAGGTCCGCAAGCACATGCTGGAGGCCTTCGCGGAGACGTACTCCTACTCGCTCCAGCAGACCCTGAACCAGATGGCCGAGCGGGTCCTCGACAACTGCCCGAAGGTCAACGAGGTGCGCCTCAACCTGCCCAACAAGCACCACTTCCTCGTCGACCTGGAGCCCTTCGGCCTCAAGAACGACAACGAGGTCTACTTCGCGGCGGACCGGATGTACGGCCTGATCGAGGGCACCGTCCACCGTGACGGCGTCCAGCCGGTGATCGCCACCTCCGACTGGATCGTGGCGTAACGGCCCTCCCGCCCCCGTTCGGCCCGGACCGCGTCGCGGGGTCCGGGCCGTCCGTCATTCCCCGTCCCGGGGCGCTCCCACCAGCAGGTTCCAGCGGCCCGCCCGCCCGCTGAGGGCGGTCACGGTCTCCGGGCGCACGTCGAGCCGCCAGAAGGCCGCCGCCGGCAGCTCCAGGGCCGACACCACCGCCGCGCGCACGACCGCCTGCGCGACCACCGCGTGGTGCCGGCCGGGCTCCAGCCCGGCCAGGTGGTCCCCCGTACGGGTGATCAGCGCGGCCACCGACTCCCCGCCGCCGGGCGGGGCGAACTCCGGGTCCGTGAGCCAGCGGTGGACCGCCTCCGGGTCCTCGGCCGCCACCTCGTCCAGGGTCCGGCCCGCCCACGCGCCCATGTCCGGGCCGGCCAGGCCCTCGTGGCCCGGACAGGGCCGCGCGGACCCGAACCTGCCCCGGCGGGCGGCGTCGTCGAGCGGGGGCGTGGTCAGGTACAGGCGCACCGGCGGAGTCAGGGACATAAAAAGAGCGTAAAGCGCACGCCCGGGGCGTGAGACGGCGGCCACACGCCGTGGTGTTCAAGCCAGGAGCGCGCTACCGTCACGGACGACATGAAGAAGGTATGACGGAAGTACCGGTGAGAATCCGGCACGGTCGCGCCACTGTGAATCCTCCCGCGGCGACGGGGGAGGGAAGTCAGACCCGTCCGCCTTCGACGAGAGCACCACTGACCGGGACGCGTGTTCCCCTGGAGGTTCTGCCATGGCCCACTCCGCCGTGCCCGCTTCGGCCCCTGTCGCCGTAGCCCCCATCTCGCTCTCCGCGCTGGCCCCCTGGGCCGCCTTCGCCGCCGTCGTGACGCTCTTCCTGCTGTACCTCGTCGGCGTCGAGCAGGGTGCCGCCGCCCTCTTCCAGGGCGACACCGTCCACGAGTGGATGCACGACGGCCGCCACCTGCTCGGCTTCCCCTGCCACTGACCTCCTGCTGATCCCCCGCTGATCACGCAAGGAGCTCCCACGTGAACACCGTCTCCCCCCGGGCCCTCCTGGTCCGGGGCATGCTGGCCGGCCTGCTCGCCGGCGTCGCCGCCTTCCTCGTCGCGTACCTGCTCGGCGAGTCCAAGGTGGACGCGGCGATCGCCATCGAGGAGGCCGGCGAGGCCGCGCACGACCACGCCGAAGCCGCCCCGGTCAGCCGGGCCCTCCAGGCGACGGCCGGCCTCGGCACCGGCACCCTGCTCTACGGGATCGCGCTCGGCGGCATCGCCGCGCTCGTCTTCTGCTTCGCCCTCGGCCGCATCGGCCGCTTCGGCCCCCGTGCCACGGCGGCCCTGGTCAGCGGCGGGCTGTTCCTCAGCGTCGGGCTGGTCCCGTTCCTCAAGTACCCGGCCAATCCCCCCGCCGTCGGCGACCCCGACACGGTCGTCCGGCGGACCACCCTCTACCTGCTGATGATCGCCCTGAGCGTGCTGCTGGCCTCGGCCGCCCTGATCCTGGGCCGGCGGCTCGCGCCGCGCCTGGGCAACTGGAACGCCTCGGTCGTCGCCTCCCTGGCCTTCGTGGCGGCCCTCGCCGTCGCGTACGCGCTGCTGCCGGCGGTCAACGAGGTCCCGGAGGACTTCCCGGCAGCACTGATCTGGCAGTTCCGGCTCGCTTCGCTGGCCATCCAGGCGGCGGTGTGGACTACTTTCGGCCTGGTCTTCGGTTTTCTAGCCGAACGTGCTATTGCCCCGGCCGCCGCACCCAAGGAGGCTGTACAGCCGACGAGTTGAGGACGGCACTCCGGTTGCGGACGTGCCGGGTGACGAGGGTGGGAGCCGGGACATGCAGTCCGCGATCCGGGAATGGCGGGGCTGGACCGGCGCCGCACCGTTCTGGCTGAACTCGGTGCTGCTGAGCCTGGCCCCCTTCACCGCGGTCCCCCTCTTCGCCCAGATGGGCGTCATCACCGCCCTGGCCGCCCTCGGCGGACTGGCCCGCCAGCTCTGGTACGGCGACTACGGCCACCCCGCGATGCACCTCGCCGCCGCCCTCATGGGGGCGGCGGCGGTGGTTTTCGTGGTGTTCTGACCCGCCCGCCGCCCCGCTCCCGTGTCGCACCCACGCCTGCCCGCACCAGCGCCCCCACCGCCGAACGGCCCGTGCGGCGAGGAAGAATGGGGCTTTTCTAACGGAACGGGAGCTGGTGTGACGGCGGCAGGGCGGGACATACCCGAGGAGTACCTGACCGGGTACGTGCACATGCTCGCGGAGGTCTCGGCCACCGGCCGGCGCCCGGTGCGCGCGGAGCTCGACGCCCGCCGCGACCTCGGGGAGAGGGCCGCCGAAGCCGGCTACGGGCTGCGCGGCCTGGTCGGCGCCCACCTCGCCGCCACCCGCGCCGCGCTCGGCGGCCGCGTCGCCCCCGACCCCCTGATGGCGGCCGCGGAACAGGCCGTGGACGCCTTTGCCGAAGGATACGAGCGGGCCCAGCGGCTGGCGGTGCGCCAGGAGGAGGCGGCACGCCGCGAGTTCATCGACGACCTCCTCCTCGGCCGCGGCGACCCGGAAGGCCTCGGCGAGCGGGCCGGCCGCTTCGGACTCCGCCCGGCCGGATCGCACGCGGTGGCCGTGGCCCGCACGGCATCGCCCCACACGGACGGCGGCCCGGAGGTCAGACGGCTGGAGCGGGCGCTCACCGGACGGTTCGGGGACGGGGCGGCGCTGCTGGCCACCAAGGAGGGCCGGCTGGTCTGCGTGGCCTCGGGCGACGGGGACGAGGTCCTGGCCCACTTCGCGCAGCTGGCGCGCACGGCAGCCGGCGGACTGACCGCCGTCGGACGTCCGCACCCCGGCGTGGGCGGGGTGGCCTCCTCGTACGAGGAGGCCCTGCACGCCCTGGACCTCGCGGACCGGCTCGGCTTCGAGGGGCCGCTGCTGCGCGCCGCCGACCTGCTGGTCTTCCCCGTGCTGACCCGGGACCGGTCCGCCATGGCCGACCTGGTGCTGAGCGCCCTGGGGCCGCTGCGTGCCGGACGCGGCGGGGCCGTCCCGCTGCTGGACACGCTGACCGCCTACTTCGACTCGGGGTGCGTGGCGGCGGAGGCGGCCCGGCGGCTGGGCCTGAGCGTGCGGGCGCTGACCTACCGCCTGGAGCGCATCCACAGCCTGACGGGCCACGACCCCGGCGACCCGGCCCACCGCTACACCCTCCAGACGGCGGCCCTCGGAGCCCGCCTCCTGAACTGGCCGGCCGAACCGCTCGGCTGACGGGCCCGGTTCCCCACCCCCTCACCCGTTCGGCGGCACCGCTCCCCGCTTTCCGAAGCGCACCCGGCGCACCCGTCGTCAGCTGCGAAGACTCCCCCCGCGCACCCCGGCCGGGCCGTGACACACCGTCACCCCACGGCTTCCGCCGATGTGCCCGGCCCCCGGGAGTGGTCCACGCTCCCAGGGACCGGCCGCCCGAGCCGGCCCAGGAGGAATGCCATGTCCCGCGCCCCGTGGGCGGCCGCCGCGCTGACGGTCGCCCTGCTCTGCACCGGCATCGGACTGCTGCGCGGCGGAGAGGGTGCGGAGCCGGGGGCCTCGGGCGTCGCGGACGCGCTGCCCTCACGGGCCCTGGGGCTGTCCGGCCACCGCCGCCTCGTGCGCGAGCTGGAGCACTCCGGCGCCCACTCCCACACCCCGGCCCGCAGGAGCCGGACCGGAGCCGCCGGACCGCTGCGCGCCTCGCGGCCGCTGCGGCTGCGGATCCCCAGCCTCGGGGTGGACCTCCCGCTGGCCGAAGGCGCGCAGGACGGCCGGGACACCGCCGGCTGGGACACCGCCGGGCCGGCCCCGGGGTCGGCCGGGACCGCCGTGGTCACCGGCAACGGGCTCCCGCTCGGCGAGCTGCGGCGGGGCCGCACCATCGAGATCCCGCGCGCGGACCACCGTACGGCGGTGTTCACCGTCGAGCGGGTCTCCCCGTACGGGGTCATCGCGCCCGGCCGGGGCGGCCGGGCACGCCTGCGGCTGGTCAGTGGCGAGACGTCCGTCCTCGCGCGGCTGACCGGGCCGCTGCGCACCGGCTGAGCGCGGTGCGCCGGTCCGCCCCGTCAGCCGAGGGGGGTGTCTTCGTCCCCCGGTCGGGGGCTTCTCGGCGGTGTCGGGCGAGTCGCACGGAGCGGCTGGGCATGGAAGCCCCCATGAGCGGTGCGCGGTACGCGCGGTCGGTACTGGCGCGGGCCCTGACGGTGGCCTGCGTGGCGCTGCTGTGCCTGTTCGGCGCCGGTCCGGCGGCGGCCGCCACCGCGGGCGCCGATCCCCGCAGCGTCTCCTCCGCCCCGGCGGACCCCGCCGAGGGGCAGGCGGATCCGGCCGCGGATCCCGACGCCCGGGCGGACGTGCGGACGGTCGTGCGCGTGGCGCCGGCCCCGCGCGAGCTGCCGCCGGGGACGTTCCACGTGAAACATGCGGACGGGTCCACCCGTGTGGCCCCGGTCGGGCCGGCCGGGGCGGCCGTGTCACCGAGGGCGGTCCGGAGCGTGGTCCTGCGCTGCTGAGGGGGCCGAGCTGCAGAACACCCCCCGCACACCCCTGGACCACCGTGAGGTTCCGTCATGCCCGTCGACCCGTACGCCGCCCTGAACGCCATGATCCGCGCGGAGGCCGTCCGCTTCTCCCCGGCGTCCCGCAAGGACCGCCCCGCCCCGCAGGCCCCCACCGCGGAGACCGCCCCCGAGACCCCCGAGACCGGGCCCGGTGGCGAGCAGCGCACCCCCGAGCCGGCCGCGTAGCCGGCCCGGCCCTGCCCTGGCGCGGCGCCGGTTCCCGTCCCCCGTCGTGGGGGACGGGAACCGGCGCCGCGGCCGGTGCGCGGGGCTTCAGTCCTCCCGCGTGTAGTACCGGTAGAAGGCCGCGATCCCGACACCGATGCCGGTGAACAGGCCGACGACCGTGGAGCGGAGGATGGACTGGTTGGTGAGGCTGTGCATGTAGCCGACGGCGATCCCGGCGAACACCCCGTACGCCGCGGCGTGCAGCTCCCGCATGAGCAGCGGGCCGAACCGCGCGAGGCCGTACATGACGGCGGCGAAGAGCACGCCGCACAGGATCCCGTAGAAGACGTTGCCGACGGTGACCGGACCGGTGTCGCGCTTCATCATGGCGGTCCAGAGCCCGTAGGCGAGGCCGAGCAGCAGGGCGCGGATCAGGGCGCCCCTGTGGAGGTCGTGCTCCGCCGACGTCATCGGACGGTGCCACTGGATGGTGCGGGGGGCCGCGTGTGCCATGGCGGGCTCCTCTCTTCCGGACTCCAGGGCACACCCGCCGCCGCAGGGCGGCAAGTGGATCACCCGTCCGGGCGGGCCCCGGGCGCGGCCGCTCCCCGTACGCAGCAACCGGGGTGGCGCCCCGGACCGCGCCCGCCTTCCCTGGTGACGTGCGCACCTACCTGTCGGCGGCCCTCATCGTGCTCGTGGCCCTCCTCGTGCCCGCGAGCGCGGTCGCGTACTGGGCGGACCGCCGACTGGGTGACGCCGACAGCTACACCGCCGCCATGTCCCCGCTCGCCTCCAACCGCGCCGTCCAGGGCGTGGTCGTCACCCAGGTCACCCGCGCCCTCTCCGGACAGATCGACGCGGGACCCTTCCAGGGCGGGGTCGACGCCCTGATCGGCGAGGCCCTGCACTCCTTCGCCGGGACCCCCGCCTACCGGACGGCCTGGGACGCGGCCAACCGGGCCGCCCACACCGCCTTCCTCGACGCCCTCACCACCGGCCACGGGGACGCGGTCACCATCGACCTCGCGCCGGTGATCGCGCAGGTCAGGGGAGAGCTGGTGGCCGACGGAGTGCCGTTCGCCGACCGCATCCCCGAGACGCACCTGTCCGTCGAGGTCATGGAGTACGACAACCTCGGCGCGCTCCGGGAGGGGTTCCGCATGCTCCAGGTCGCCGGTGTCTGGCTGCCCGTGCTGACCCTGCTGCTCGCCGCGGCGGCCGTGGCCGTCGCCGTGCGCCGCCGCCGCGCCCTGCTGGCCACCGGCCTCGGGATCGCGACCGGGGCCGTCCTACTGGGGATCGCGGTCGCCGTGTGCCGCCGGCTGACCCTCGACGACCTCCCGGCCGACATCGACCGGGCGGCCGCCGGGGCGGTCTACGACGCGCTGACCGCGTTCCTGCGCACCACCGCCTGGGTGGTCCTCTTCCTCGGTCTGGCCACCGCGCTCACCGCATGGCTGATGGGCCGGCTGCGCCGCACCCCATAAGCTCGGAACATACCCATCCTCCGCAGAACGACCCAGAAGAACCGATTCGCGAGCGGTGACACGGAAGCGGAATGACCACCGAACGACGCACCGAGCACATACCGCCCCGGCCACCCCGGGCCCACCCGCTGGCTCCCCCCGCCTGGCTCGTCGCGGGACTGCGACCGAGCCGTACGCCCGTCCCCTGGGCCGCGGTCGCCCGCGCCGGGATCGCGATGTCCGTCCCGCTCGCCGTCGGCTTCGCCCTGGACGAGCCCGAGTACGGTGCGCTCGCCTCCATGGGCGCGCTGTCGGGGGTGATCGGCGACACCGCCGACGCCTACCGGATGCGGATCCTGAACATCGCGCTCCCGCAGCTCCTGGGCGCGGTCGGAGTGGCCCTGGGCACCCTCGTCTACGGCCACGGCTGGGTCGCGGTCGCCGTCCTCACGCTGATCGCCCTGGTGTCCGGGATGATCTCCTCGATCGGCTCGGTCGCCTCGGCGGCGGGGCTGGTGTTCCTGCTCAACGCGGTCGTCGGGGCCGGCCTGCCGCTGCCCGAGCCCTGGTGGACGGCCCCGCTGCTGCTCAGCGCGGGCGGCCTGTTCGTGCTGCTGCTCACCCTGCTGGGCTGGCCCCTGCGCGGCCGGCAGCCCGAGCGGGCCGCCGTCGCGGCCGCCTACCGGGCCGTCGCCGACGCCCTGGAGGCGGCGGGCGGACCGGCGGCCGCGTACGACGAGCGCCGCCAGCAGGTCACCCAGGCCCTCAACCAGGCCTACGACCTCGTCCTGGCCCGCCGCGCCCGGGTGCACGGGCGCAGCCCCTCGCTGGTGCGGGTGATCGCCCAGCTGAACGTGCTGATCCCGCTGGTCGAGTCCGCTCCCGCCGCCCACCTGCGCGGCCGCCCGCTGCCGCCCGAGGTCCCGGCGGCGGTACGGGACCTGGCCACCGCCGTCGAGGAGGGCCGCACCGGCACCCCGGTCCTCGACCTCCCGGCCCCGCACGGCCGGTCCGAGCGGGCCGTGGACGCCGCCCTGCGGTACGCGGCGGAGATCGTGCACCTGGAGGAGCCGGACCTCAGCCACGCCGACGACCGGCTCGGACGGCCCGCCGCCCTGCGCGTCCGGGCCGGGCGCGCGGTGCGCGACCTGATGCTGTCCGAGGCCTCCTGGCGCTACGGGCTCCGCCTGGCCCTGTGCATCGGCCTGGCCCAGTCACTGGTCTCCCTGATCGAGGTGGAGCGCTCGTACTGGGTGGCGCTGACGGTCACCTTCGTCCTCAAGCCGGACTTCGGCTCCGTGTTCTCCCGCGCGGTGCTGCGCGCCCTGGGAACGGCCGCCGGACTGGTCCTGGCGGCCGCCGTGCTGGCGGAGGTGCCGCGCGGCTGGTGGGACGTCCCGGTGATGGCGCTGCTGGCCGCGCTGATCCCGGCGTTCTCCGCGAAGGGGTACGTCTTCCAGACCGCGGCCATCACCCCGGTGATCCTCCTCCTGTCGGACCTCCTCAACCACCAGGGCTTCGACCTCATCCGGCCCCGGCTGCTGGACAGCCTGATCGGCTGCGCCATCACCCTGGTCTTCGGCTACCTGCTGTGGCCCGAGAGCTGGCACACCCGGGTCGGGGACCGGCTCGCCGCCGCCGTCGACGACGCCGCCCGCTACGTGGAGTGCGCCTTCGCCCCGGTCGCGGACGAGGCCGCGCTGCGGGCGGCCCGCCAGTCCCGCCTGCAGGCCCGGCGCCGGATCTACCGCGACCTCTCGGGCGTCCGCAGCGAGTTCCAGCGGGCCCTGACCGAACCCCCGCCGACCGGCAGCCGCGCCGCCGCGTGGTGGCCGCTGGTCGTGGCCGTGGAGCGGGTCGTGGACGCCACCACGGCGGCCCGCGTCCGTGTCAACCACGGTGCCGCCGCCCCGCCCCCCTCCGAGGTGTCCCGCATCGCCGGCCAGATCCGGGAACTGGCCGAGGGCATCCGCAGCAGCCGCACCCTCCGCCGGGTCGACGTGCCCCCCGACCCGGAGGAGCAGAGCGTGCTGACCCCGCTGCACCAGGAGGTGGTGGCGGCCCGCGCCATCGCCCAACCGGAGCACTGAGCGCGGCCCCGGCTCCCACCGCACGGCAGCATCGGAGCATGCGCCCCCGCCGCCCCCCGGCCGCCCCGGTCCTGGCCGCCGTCCTGGCCGTGACGGCGGCCGCGACCGCCGGGTGCGCCGACGTCGAGGGCCTGGAGAACCAGGGCGACCGCGGCACGGTCCACGCCCCCCTGACCCTGTGGAAGGGCTACCGCCCCGACCCGCCCGGCCCCGGGCAGCAGCCCGGGGCCGCCGCCGTGGTCCCGGGCCTGCCCAGGGTGCCGGGCCTGAGCATGCGCGGGGTGGACCCCCTGGCCGTCGTACGGGCCGACGTCGCCGCCGCCACCGCCGAGGACGGCGGCACCGGCCGCCTCGTGGACCCCCGGGCCGTCCAGCGGATCGGACTCTGCACACGGGCTGTGGACGGCGGCCCCTACTGCCCGGTGCGGCCCGGCGTCCTGCACGACCTCACCGGCAACGGCAGGGAGGAGCTGATCACCGCCCTCGACCTGGACGGCCGCCTCAGCGAACTGCGGGTCTACACCGTCCAGGACGACGGCAGGATCGCCCGCATCCTGTCCCGGCGCGGGGTCCTGGAGGGCGTCGAGGTCGCCTCCGAGCACCTCGCGGTCCGCGAACCGACCTCGAACCCGGCCTTCACCTCCGTCTCCGACTACGTCTGGGACCCGAACACCAAGAGCATGAGCCTGTCGCAGCTCACCCTCGACGACTGCCCCGCCCTCAGCGATTCCCCGTCGAACGGTGACCGCCAACGATGCGCGCGCTGAGCAGCCTCCGCTGGAAGATCGCCCTGACCACCACCCTGGTCTGCTGCACGGTGGCCGCCGCCCTGGGGATCGCCGTGCACAACGTGGTCGCCCGGCAGATCGTCGGAGAGGTCCGCAAGGAGGCCGACCGCGAACTGGAGCACGCCCTCGGCCACTACGAGTACGGCACCGCCCACGGCGACGTCCGCTCCGCCCTCGACCCGGCCGGCCTCCCCGGCCCGCTGCGCGACCTCGTCGCCCGCGGCCGGACCGGCAGCATGGCCGGGACCTACCAGGGCGAGCCCGTGATGTGGGCGGCCGGACCCGCCGACCGGCAGGCCCTCGCGGTCTGGATCCCGTACGAGAGCACCCGCGCCCGGCTGCGGGACCTGGACACCGCGATCCTCGTCTCCTCGGCGCTCGCGGCCGGGGTGGTGGCCCTGGCCGGCCTGTTCCTCGCCCACCGCATCAGCGGCCGCCTCACCACCACGGCCGCCGTAGCCCGCCGGATCAGCGCCGGGGACCTGGACGCCCGGGTCGGCTTCCCCGCCGGCGGGGAAGCCGGCGGCCCCGACCGCTCCCGCGACGAGGTACGGGACGTCGCCCAGGCCCTGGACACGATGGCCGCCTCGCTCCAGGGACGGCTGGAGGCGGAGAAGCGGTTCACGGCCGACGTCGCGCACGAGCTGCGCACCCCGCTGACGGGCTCGCTGGCCGCCGCCGGGCTGCTCCCGGAGGGCCGGCCCAAGGAGATGATCGAGGACCGGCTGCGCGCCCTGCACCTGCTCACGGAAGACCTGCTGGAGATCTCCCGGCTGGACTCCGGGGTGGAACGGGCCGACCTGGCCCGGGTGGAACTGGGGCGGGCCGTACGGCGGGCCGTCGCCGGGTCCCGGCTCGCCGCCGAGGTCCGGGTGGTCCGGGACGCGGTGGTGCTCACCGACCGGCGGCGGCTGGACCGGATCCTGGTCAACCTGCTGGTCAACGCCCACAAGCACGGCCGGCCACCGGTCGAGGTGACGGTGGAGGGGCCGGTGGTGGTGATCCGCGACCACGGCGGGGGCTATCCCGCCGAACTGATCGAGCAGGGCCCCCGGCGCTTCCGCACGGGAGACCCCGGCCGCGGGCGCGGCCACGGCCTGGGCCTGACGATCGCGGCGGGCCAGGCGGCCGTCCTGGACATCGCCCTCACCTTCGCGAACGCCCCCGACGGCGGGGCCCTGACCACGCTCCGGCTCCCGGTGGGGCGGCTGCCGGAGGGCAGTTGAGGGACCGGGCCGGATGTTTCACGTGGAACATCCGCACCGGCAACTGGACGCCCCTCTCGGCGAGATCGGCCACGATCCCCCCCCGAACCGGCCGGAAACGGACGCCCGTGCGTTGCCGACGGGTCATCCCGGGGGCCCGCACGGGCGGTCCGCCGTGGATGCGGCGGCTGCGGGCTGCGCCGATGCGGCGGCGCGGGGATGAACGGTGGATGAACCCGGCACGCCGGAGGGCCAGTTCGTGCGGGCGGCCGGGTTGGGTGGTAGGACGGGCACCACGAAGGGCGCCCCTGCCGTCGTTCCAGCCAAGGGGCCGATAACCTTACGTGTCCACTCTGGGCAGGGATCAACCGCGCAGCACGGACAAATGACGCACGCACTCATGCGAAAGGCCTGGCCCATGGGTATTCGGAGCTTGTTGCGCAAGGTGTTCGGAAGGACTGTGGAGCCGGTCCCCGAAACGTCGGACGCCCCAGCGGCGGCCCTCCCGAGCCAGGCCGAGCGCACGCCCCTGGACGCGGCGGCCGAACTGGTGGCGGCGTCCTTCGACAACCCGACGGTCCCGCCGCAGTCCGCGCCGCGCGACCGCGAGGCGGGCACCCTGCTCACCGCCCCCGCCACCACCACGGACCCCACGGTCCCGGAAGCCCGCCGCCCGTCCCCCGGCCCCACCCCGCCACCCGCCATCCCCTCGGCCCCGGCAACCCCCGAACCGCCCGCCGCCGAAGCCGAGCCCGCCCCGGCCGCCGCCGAAACGGAGGCCACCGAGCCGCAGGCCCAGCAGGCCCCCGAGCCCCCGGCCGACACGGACGCCGCCCAGCCGGAGTCCGAAGCCGAGCCGACCGCCATCGAGGCCGAAGCGACCACCCCCGAGCCGGTTGCCGAAGCCGAGCCCTCCGGGGCCGGGGCCACCGAGCCGCAGGACCAGCCGGCCGAGGCCGCCGCAGAGCCGCAGCCCCAGGCCGAACCGGCCACCGAACCCGAGGCCCGGCCCGAGGAGACCACCGCCCCCGAGCCGGTCGCCGCCGAAGCGGAGCCCGCCCCGGCCGAAGCCGCCGCCCAGCCGGAGGGCGCGCCCGAACCCGCGGCCGAGCCCGAGGCCCAGCCGGCACAGGCCGAGACCCCCGAGCCGACCGCCGCCGAAGCCCAGCCCGCCCCGGCCGAAGCCACCGAGCCCGAGGCCGTCGCGGACAGCGGGACCCCGGACGCGCCCGCCGAGACGGAAGCCCCCGCACCGCAGGCCCAGGAAACCCCGGAACCGGCCACCCGGCCCGAGGAGACCACCGCCCCCGAGCCGGTGGCCGCCGAAGCCGAGCCCGACCCGGCCGAACCGGACGCCGCCCAGCCGGAGGGCGCGCCCGAACCCGCGGCCGAGCCCGAGGCCCAGCCGGCACAGGCCGAGACCCCCGAGCCGACCGCCGCCGAAGCCCAGCCCGCCCCGGCCGAAGCCACCGAGCCCGAGGCCGTCGCGGCCCGGGAAACCCCGGAACCGGCCACCGAGCCCGAGACCCGGCCCGAGGAGACCACCGCCCCCGAGCCGGTCGCCGCCGAAGCCGAGGCCGGCGAGCCGGAGGCAGCGGCCGGGGCCGGACCTGCGGTCCCCGCGGCGGCGGTGCGGCGCAAGGCCGGGGCCGTCGGTGCGGCGTACAAGGCCGCCGGGCAGGTGCTGCGCGGCAAGGGCAGGACCGGGGCGCGCGCCAAGGTGTACCTCGTCCTCGACCGCTCCGGCTCCATGCGCGGGTTCTACAAGGACGGCAGCGCCCAGTACCTCGCCGACCACGCCCTCGCGCTCGCCGCGCACCTGGACGAGGAGGCCACCGTGCACACGGTGTTCTTCTCCACCGAACTCGACGGCACCGCCGACCTGACCCTCGACGGCCACGACGCGGCCTGGGTCGAGGCCCGCCACGCCGAGCTCGGCCGGATGGGCCGCACCAGCTACCACGTGGCCGTCGAGGCCGTCGTCGAGCGGTACCGCAAGGACGGCGGCGAGGGCCCGGCCCTGGTCGTCTTCCAGACGGACGGCGCGCCCGACAACGTCCGCCCCGCCCGCCAGGCGATCGCGGACGCCGCCGCCACCGCCCCCGGCGTCCACTGGCAGTTCGTCGCGTTCGGCGACCACGACGCCAAGGCCTTCGACTTCCTGCGCAAGCTGGACGCCGAGAACGCCGGCTTCTTCCACGCCGGCCCGGCCCCCGCGGAGCTGACCTCGGCCGCCCTCCTCAAGGGCGTCCTCGACCGGTTCTGACGGCAGACGGCAGACGGCAGACGCAACGCGAAGGGCCCGGGATCCGCGAGGATCCCGGGCCCTTCCCGCTACGTGAGCGGCAGCGTCAGCGCGCGGCGTCCGGGTGGACGGCCTCGGCGACCGGCTTGGCGTCGGCGGCCTTCGTCTCGACCGGCTTGCGCAGGGCGATGTTGAGCTCGCGCAGGCGGCTCTCCTCCAGCACCGTCGGCGCGCCCATCATCAGGTCCTGGGCGTTGCCGTTCAGCGGGAAGGCGATGGTCTCGCGGATGTTCGGCTCGTCGGCCAGCAGCATCACGATGCGGTCCACGCCCGGGGCGATGCCACCGTGCGGCGGGGCGCCGAGGCGGAACGCGCGCAGCATGCCCGCGAACTCGCGCTCGACCGTCTCGGCCTCGTAACCGGCGATCTCGAAGGCCTTCAGCATGACCTCGGGCTCGTGGTTGCGGATGGCGCCGGAGGACAGCTCGATGCCGTTGCAGACGATGTCGTACTGCCAGGCCAGGATGTCGAGCGGGTCCTTCTCCTCCAGGTCCTTCATGCCGCCCTGCGGCATGGAGAACGGGTTGTGGGAGAAGTCGATCCTGCCCGTCTCCTCGTCCTTCTCGTACATCGGGAAGTCGACGATCCAGCAGAAGCGGAAGACGTTCTCCTCGAAGTGGCCGGCGCGCTTGGCGGCCTCGACCCGGACCGGGCCCATGATCTTCGAGACCTCGTCGAAGTCGCCCGCGCCGAAGAACACGGCGTGCCCGGCGGCCAGGCCCAGACGCTCGGTGAGGACCTTGACGTTGTCCTCGGTGAGGAACTTGGCGATCGGGCCGGTCAGCGAGCCGTCCTCGCCCACGCGCACCCATGCCAGGCCCTTCGCGCCCAGCGAGACCGCGTAGTCGCCGAGGCCGTCGAAGAACTTGCGCGGCTGGTCGGCGGTGTCCGGCACGGCCAGCGCACGCACGTGCTTGCCGGCGAACGCCTTGAACTCCGAGCCCTCGAAGACGTCGGTGATGTCGACGAGCTCCAGCTTGGCGCGCAGGTCGGGCTTGTCGTTGCCGTACTTCAGCATCGACTCGCGGAACGGGATCCGCGGGAACGGCGAGGTGACCTCGCGGCCGCCTCCGAACTCGGTGAAGAGCTCGGTCATCAGCTTCTCGATCGGCTGGAAGACGTCCTCCTGCTCGACGAAGGACATCTCCACGTCGAGCTGGTAGAACTCGCCCGGCGAGCGGTCGGCGCGGGCGTCCTCGTCGCGGAAGCAGGGCGCGATCTGGAAGTACCGGTCGAAGCCGGAGATCATCAGCAGCTGCTTGAACTGCTGCGGCGCCTGCGGCAGCGCGTAGAACTTGCCCGGGTTCAGGCGGGACGGCACGACGAAGTCACGGGCGCCCTCGGGGGAGGTCGCGGTGAGGATCGGGGTCGCCATCTCGTTGAAGCCGAGGGCCACCATCTTCGAGCGGATCGAGGCGATCACGGCCGAGCGCAGCATGATGTTGCGGTGCATGCGCTCGCGGCGCAGGTCCAGGAAGCGGTACTCCAGGCGCCGCTCCTCGTTCACACCGTCGTCGGTGTTGATCGTGAAGGGCAGCGGGGCGGAGGCGCCGAGCACCTCGACCTCGGAGACCTCGATCTCGATCTCACCGGTGGCGAGCTCGGGGTTCACGTTGTCGGCGCCGCGGGAGACGACCTTGCCGTCGACGCGGACGACGGTCTCCTTGGTGACGCTGCTGAGGGCCTCGTTCGCCGCGGTGCCGGGACGGGCGACGAGCTGCGTGATGCCGTAGTGGTCACGCAGATCGATGAAGAGGATGCCGCCCAGGTCTCGACGATTGTGCACCCAGCCGCTCAGCCGGACGTCGGATGCGACGTCGGAAGCACGAAGCTCGCCGCACGTGTGGGACCTGTACCGATGCATCACTCATCCAGTTCTACGCGATTTCCAGGTGGACTCAACCGTCCCAAGGTTACCGTCCGGGGAGCCCCACTCACCGGGCGCGCCCGGAGCGCGGCGGCAGAGGGCGCCGGACGGGCGCCCCGGCCGGGTGACCTGTAAAGATGGCCGGGTGCGCACCGAGGACGTCCTGGCCGCCATCGCGACCGGCCTGTGGCGGTGGGACAACGCTTCCGGAACGGTCACCCTCGACGGCGAGGCCGCCCGGCTGCTCGGGCTGCCCGCCGAGCCCGTCGTCCTGCCGGAGGCCGCCGCCCGCGCGCGCTTCCACCCGGTCGACTGGAACGAGATCAACGGCATCGTCAACCTGGCCGTGGCCGAGGGCACCCTCGCCGAGGCCCGGCTGCGGATCATGGACGAGGACGGGCGCGTGCTGCGCACCGTCCGCAGCCGCTCCAAGCCGCTGGAGAACCACACCGCCGACGGCCGCGTCGACTACGAGCTGGTCGGCACCATCCAGGAGATCGCCGAGCCGCAGCCCGGGACCACGGCCGCGCACACGCCGATCACCGGCGACTGGCGGCGCTCCCGCGAGGCCTTCCTGCTGGACGCCGGCCGGGCGCTGGCCGAGGCGCGGTCGACCGCCGAGGTGCTGCGGGTGGCGGCCTCGCTGTCCATGCCGGGCTTCAGCCCCGACGGGCTGGCGGTCTTCGGCGCGGAGGGCGACCGGCTGTCGGTGATCGGCCACCACGGGCACGCCCCCGGCGACGAGGGCCCCTTCGCGGAGATGGCCCTCGACACGGACTACCCGGCCGCCGAGGCCGTCCGCACCGGGCGGGCGATCTACCTCCCGACGCCGGAGGAGTACCGGCGCCGCTTCCCGGTCACCTGGCCCCTCGCCCAGGGCTTCGGACGGGCCTCCTGGGCGTTCCTGCCGCTCATCGTGGCCGGGCGGACCCTGGGGGCCTGGATGGCCGCGTTCAAGCACCCCGTGTCCTTCTCGCCGGACGAGCGGTCCGTGCTGACGACGGTCGCCCGGATGCTCGCCCAGGCCCTCCAGCGGGCCGGGGTGGCCGAGTCGGAGCGGGAGCTCACCACCGGCCTCCAGCGGTCGATGATGCCCCAGCTCGGCCCCGAGATCCCGGGCATGGCCATCGCCGCCCGCTACGTCCCCACCGGCGGGGGGCTCCAGGTCGGCGGCGACTGGTACGACATGATCCCGCTGCCCTCGGGCCGCTTCGCCCTGGTCATCGGCGACGTCCAGGGGCACGACGTGCGGGCCGCCGGACTGATGGGCCAGCTGCGGATCGCCGTACGGGCCTACGCCTCCGAGGGGCACCGGCCGGACGCGGTGCTCTCGCGCGCCTCCCGCTTCCTGGCCGGGCTGTGCTCCGCGCCCGCCCCGGACGAGGACCCCGGCGCGGCGTCCGGCTCCGACGCCGACTTCGGCAGTCCGCGCTTCGCGACCTGCCTGTACGTGGAGTGCGACCCGCGGACCGGCACGCTGGAGGTCGCCCGGGCCGGGCACCCCGACCCGGTGGTGCGGATGGCCGACGGCACGGTGCTGATGCGGGCGACGGCGGGCGGGCTGCCGCTCGGCATCGTCCCCGACACCGACTACCCCACCACCCGGTTCGCGCTGGAGCCCGGCGAGACGATGATGCTGTGCACCGACGGGCTGATCGAGACCGGCGGGCACGACCTGGACACGGGCTGGGCGCGGCTGCGCGCCATCCTGGAGGGCGACGCGCACGACGCGCGGGCCCGGGCCGCGGCCGGTGAGGGCGGCGGCGCCGAGGACAGCCACCTCGAACGCCTCGCCGACCTGCTGGTCCAGGCCGTGCACGGGCCCTCCTCGCACCACACCACCGGCCCGCTGGCCGACCGCCGCGAGGACGACATAGCCGTGGTGCTGCTGTGCCGCGAGAGCCCGAGCTGCGGCTGCGGGACCACCGCGGCGCACCCCGTGCGGCCCGCCCGGCGCACGATGCTGACCGTGGCCCAGGCCGAGCCGGCCCGGATCTCGGGCGCCCGCCAGCAGGTCCGGGAGCTGCTGCACGACTGGGCGGACGCGGAGCAGGTGGACTCGGCGGTGCTGATGGTCTCCGAGATGGTGACGAACGTGCTGGTCCACACAGACGGCGACGCGCTGCTGGTCGCGGAGGCGACGGGGGAGCTGGGCGAACGGCGGCTGCGCGTGGAGGTGGCCGACGGGAGCGACGAGCTGCCGCACAAGCGCCACCCCGGCGAGATGGCCTCCAGCGGGCGCGGTGTGCTGCTGATGGAGATGCTGGCGGACGCCTGGGGCGTGGACCCGCGCGGCGCGGGCAAGTCGATCTGGTTCGAGCTGTACGAACGCTCCAAACCGGACGGCGACGAGGACCGGGAGTCGCCCCGGCCCACCATCTGACCGTCCGGCCCCGGGCATCCGGGGCCGCGCCACCGAAAGGCGGACCAGGTCATGCCGAACCCGACGACGCCCCTCCTCCCCGAACCGGTGCGGCGGCTGGCGGCCTGGTGCGCCGTGGTCCTGCTGGCGGCCGGCGTGGTCGGGGTCGGCGTCTGGCTCTGCGTGGTCTTCAGGACGGCCGTCACCCCGGTCCTGCTCGCCCTGCTCGGCACCGCCCTGCTCGGCCCGCTGCACCGGCGGCTGGTCGGGATGGGGATGCGGCGCTCCCTGGCCGCCGCACTGACCTGCCTGGCCGTGGTGGCCGTCGCCGGCGGGGCCGCGTACATCGTGGCGACCGCGCTGATCAGGACGGGCGACCAGATCCTCGACGCCCTCAAGCAGGCCGGCCAGGACCTCGCCGAGCACTTCGGGGCCGCCGGCGCCTCCCTGCGGGACCTGGCCGGGGGCGCCCGGGGGCTGCTCGCCGAGATCGGCGGTACGGCGGCCTCCGGCTTCCTCAGCGGCCTCGGCGCCGTCGGCGCGATGACCGCGACCGCGGTCCTCGCGCTCCTGCTGATGTTCTTCTTCCTGCGGGACTCCCACCGCGCCGCCGGCGCCCTGCGCTCCCTCGCCCCGCGCTCCACCGGGGACGTCGTCGAGGCCATGGCCCGCCGTGCCTACGCGGCCGTCGAGGGCTTCATGCGCGGCACGACCTTCATCGCCGCGATCGACGCCGTCTGCATCACCGTCGGACTGCTGGTGCTGCGCGTACCGGGCGCGGTCGGGCTGGGCGCGCTGGTGTTCGTCGGGGCGTACATCCCGTACCTGGGGGCCTTCGTCTCCGGCTCCGTCGCCGTGCTGGTGGCCTTCGCCGACCGGGGGTGGGCCGTCGCGCTCTGGACCCTGGGCGTGGTGCTGGCCGTGCAGGTGCTGGAGGGGCACGTCCTGCTGCCCGTGGTCCAGAGCCGGACGGTGCAGATGCACCCGGCCACCGTGATGGTGGCGATCACCGCGGGGGCGAGCGTCGCCGGGGTCCTCGGGATGCTGCTCGCCGTGCCGCTGACGGCCGCGGTGTCCGGTGTCCTGTCGGAGCTCCGGGCCCGCTACGCCGCCCCGGCCGCGGGGCCCGGGGGCCCCGCGTAAGGGTGCGCCGGGCCCGGTGCGCCGGGCCCGGGGCCGCTCAGGCCGTCTCCTCCGGCTCCGCCCGCCCCGCGCCGCGGTGGCCGAGGCCGGTCACGTCGGTGCTGGGGACGACGCCCAGGCGGCCCGCCTGGAAGTCGTCGAAGGCCTGCTGGAGCTCGGCGTGGCTGTTCATGACGAACGGCCCGTAGTGCGCCATCGGCTCGCGGATCGGCAGCCCGCCGAGGACGACCACCTCGAAGTTCTCGCTGCGGGAGTCCTGCGCGGCGTCCGCCCGGACGGTCAGGCCGTCGCCGTTGCCGAAGACCACCGTCTGGCCCATCCGGAACGGGCGGCGGTCGGCGCCCGCCGCGCCGCTGCCCGCGAGGCCGTACGCGAGGGCGTTGAAGTCGGACCGCCAGGGCAGGGTGACCTCGGCGCCGGGGCTGACCGTCAGGTGGATCATCGTGATCGGCGTGTGCGTGGCACCGGGACCGGCGTGGCCTGCGAGGTCGCCCGCGATCAGGCGGATCAGGGCGCCGCCGTCCTGCGAGGCGAGCAGCTTCACGGTGCCGCCGCGGATGTCCTGGTACCTGGGCGTGATCATCTTGTCCTTGGCGGGCAGGTTCACCCACAGCTGGAGGCCGTGGAAGAGCCCGCCGGACATGACCAGTTCCTCGGGCGGGGTCTCGATGTGCAGCAGGCCCGAGCCCGCCGTCATCCACTGCGTGTCGCCGTTGGTGATGACTCCGCCGCCGCCGTGGGAGTCCCGGTGGATGAAGGTGCCGTCGATGATGTACGTGACGGTCTCGAAGCCGCGGTGCGGGTGCCAGGGGGTCCCCTTGGGCTCGCCGGCCGCGTAGTCCACCTCGCCCATCTGGTCCATCATGATGAACGGGTCCAGGTACTCGTACTTGATCCCCGCGAAGGCGCGGCGCACCGGGAAGCCCTCGCCCTCGAATCCGGAGGGCGCGTCCACCACGCCCAGCACGGGGCGGGCCTGGGCACCTTCGGCGGGAGCGATGACGCGCGGCAGCGCGAGCGGGTTCTCAACAGTCACTGCGGGCATGGTCAGGACCTCCTTCTGGGACGAGAATAGTTGAATCTCGAACTTCCTGCCACCCGCACACAACACGGCACCCCCCGGGACCATTCCCGGGGGGTGCCGTGAGGTTGCGCCGGTGCGCCCCTAGCCGTACATACGGCGCATCGCGAAGTCGACCATCTGCTCGACCGCCTTGGCGTCGAAGACCATCCGGTGGTCGCCCTCCATGTCGAGGACGAAGCCGTACCCGGTCGGCAGCAGGTCGATGACCTCGGCGCCGGTGATCACGAAGTACTTGGACTCCTTGCCGGCGTACCGGCGGAGCTCCTTGAGCGTGGTGAACATCGGGATCACCGGCTGCTGCGTGTTGTGCAGCGCCAGGAACCCGGGGGTCTCGCCGCGCGGGCAGTAGACCTTCGAGGTCGCGAAGATCTGCTGGAAGTCCTCGGCGGACAGCGATCCCGTGGTGAAGGCCCGCACCGCGTCGGCGAGCGACGGCGGCGAGGGCTCGGGGTAGAGCGGCTGCTCGCCGTACCCGCCGGCCATCTGCTGCGGGGCGGCGTACTGCTGCTGCCCTGCGCTCACGTTCTGGTCGTAGCCGTACATGGACCGAAGCCTACCGAGCGGCCCCCGCCCCCAGGCACCCTCCAGCCGAACCCGCTTGACGCTGGTCACAGTCGGCGGAGAAGGGTTGCTTCTTATTACTGGTGGGTAGCATCATGAGGTTACCGATTGGTATGTACGAGGAACCTGTCTCCCCGAGCCTTAACGGAGCCGTCGCCATGGGGCACTACAAGTCGAATCTCCGCGACATCGAGTTCAACCTCTTCGAGGTGCTCGGCCGCGAAAAGCTGTACGGCACCGGCCCGTTCGGCGAGATGGACACCGAGACCGCCAAGAGCATCCTGTCCGAGCTGACCCGCCTCGCCGAGAACGAGCTGGCGGAGTCCTTCGCGGACGCCGACCGCAACCCCCCGGTCTTCGACCCGGCCACCAACACCGCCCCGGTCCCGGCCTCCTTCAAGAAGTCCTACGAGGCCTTCATGGACTCGGAGTACTGGCGCCTGGGCCTGCCCGAGGAGATCGGCGGCACCACCTCCCCGCGCTCCCTCATCTGGGCCTACGCGGAGCTGCTGCTCGGCTCGAACCCGGCCATCTGGATGTACTCCTCCGGCCCGGCGTTCGCCGGCATCCTGCACGCCGAGGGCAACGAGGCGCAGAAGAAGATCGCCCAGATCGCGGTCGAGAAGCGCTGGGGCTCCACCATGGTCCTCACCGAGCCCGACGCCGGCTCGGACGTCGGCGCCGGCCGCACCAAGGCCATCCAGCAGGAGGACGGCTCCTGGCACATCGAGGGCGTGAAGCGCTTCATCACGTCCGGTGAGCACGACATGGAGGAGAACATCCTCCACTACGTCCTCGCCCGCCCCGAGGGCCACGGCCCGGGCACCAAGGGCCTGTCCCTCTTCCTCGTCCCGAAGTTCCACTTCGACTGGGAGACCGGCGAGCTGGGCGAGCGCAACGGCGTCTACGCCACCAACGTCGAGCACAAGATGGGCCTCAAGGCCTCCAACACGTGCGAGATGACCTTCGGCGACCAGCACCCCGCCAAGGGCTGGCTGATCGGCGACAAGCACGACGGCATCCGCCAGATGTTCATGATCATCGAGTTCGCGCGCATGATGGTCGGCACGAAGGCCATCGCCACCCTCTCCACCGGCTACCTCAACGCGCTGGAGTACGCCAAGGAGCGCGTGCAGGGCCCGGACCTGGCGAACTTCATGGACAAGACCGCGCCCAAGGTCACCATCACGCACCACCCGGACGTGCGCCGCTCGCTCATGACGCAGAAGGCGTACGCCGAGGGCATGCGCGCCCTCGTGCTCTACACCGCCTCCGTCCAGGACGCGATCCAGCTCAAGGAGGCCGCCGGCGAGGACGCCTCCGCCGAGATCGGCCTGAACGACCTGCTCCTGCCGATCGTCAAGGGCTACGGCTCGGAGAAGTCGTACGCGCTGCTGTCCGAGTCCCTGCAGACCTTCGGCGGTTCCGGTTACCTGCAGGAGTACCCGATCGAGCAGTACATCCGGGACGCCAAGATCGACACCCTCTACGAGGGCACCACGGCCATCCAGGGCCAGGACTTCTTCTTCCGCAAGATCGTCCGCGACCAGGGCGCCTCGCTGAACGTCCTCTCCGAGACGATCAAGAAGTTCCTCGCCGAGGGCGTGGGCGGCGAGGAGCTGGCCCCGGCCCGCGACGCGCTGGCCAAGGCCGCCGTCGACCTGGAGGCCATCGTCGGCCAGATGATCGTCGACCTCACCGCCACCGGCGAGGACGTCAAGAACATCTACAAGGTCGGCCAGAACACCACCCGCCTGCTGATGGCCTCCGGCGACGTGGTCGTCGGATACCTGCTGCTCAAGGGCGCCGCCGTGGCCGCCGAGAAGCTCCCGGCCGCCTCCGCCAAGGACGTGCCCTTCTACACCGGCAAGATCGCCGCCGCGAAGTTCTTCGCCGCGCAGGTCCTGCCGGGCGTCTCGGTCCAGCGCGCGCTGGCCGAGGCCGTCGACAACTCCCTCATGGAGCTCGACGAGGCCGCCTTCTAATCCGGGCAGCCCCCTCCCCGTACGCGGTGCACGGACGCACCGGCGGCCGGACCCCTCCTGTCGAGGGTCCGGCCGCCGGTGCGTCCCGGTCCGGCCCGCCCGGGTTCCCCGGTTGTCGGCGGTTCGTGGGACGCTCGTAGGCATGAGTCCACAGGAGCAGCAGCACAGCGGCAGGGGGTACACCGTCCCCACCGGGCGCCCGTACGCCCTCAAGGAGCTCCAGGCCAACGTGGGCGCCCTCGGCGACCGCGTCAAGGACCTCTACGACGGGGCCCACCCCGCCGAGTACGACCCCGTGGCCGACGCCCTGTACGTGGCCTTCCAGACGGCCGCCGGCCTCGCCCCCGCCAAGAGCTACACCGGCTGCCCCGAGCACCCCAACGGCGCCCTCGACCCCGAGGCGCCCGAAGGCTGGGGCCGCTGCCTCATCTGCAACGACCGCCGCCGCCTCGGCCGGCGCCTGCGGGGCGGCCGCCCGGCCGCGCCCGCCGCCCCCGTGGAGCAGCGCCGCCTGGGCTACCCCGTACCGGAGCCCCCCTACACCCTCGACGTGCTGCGGAGCCACCTGCGCGGCATCGACGAACAGCGCTTCCACCTCACGCTCGGCTCCCCCGACCAGGACTTCGTCCGCCTCGCCGACGACCTCCACCGGGCGTTCATCGTGGCCCGCGAGCTGTCCCGGCCGCGCAACGCCTCGGGGTGCGCCGAACACCCCGGCGCGCCGATCGACCCCGATGCCCCGCCGGGCGAGGCCTGTATCTTCTGCGCCGGACGCAGAAGACGTGCTCAGCGCCCGCCGCAGACCCCCGAGATGCTCCCGCGCATCCGGCGGGGCGAGCGACGGCAGCTCCAGCGCCGATTCGAGCGTCCGCCGGGCTGAGAACGACCGGGCCGCGGGCCACGCACCCCGCGGCCCCGCGACCCCTTCGGCCATCCGCCGCAGTCCGGCCATGGCGAACACGACCGTCGTTAAGGTGAACCACATGAGCTCTCCCGCCCGCTTCGACCGCGGCCACACCGACGATCTGATGACCTTCCTGACGGCCAGTCCGTCGCCGTACCACGCCGTGGCCAACGCGGCCGAGCGGCTGGAAAAGGCAGGCTTCAGGCAGTTGTCGGAATCGGACGCCTGGGACTCGGGCACGGGGGGCCGGTTCGTCCTGCGCGGCGGTGCGCTCATCGCCTGGTACGTGCCCGAGGGCGCGGCCGCGCACACCCCCTTCCGGATCATCGGCGCGCACACCGACTCCCCCAACCTCCGGGTCAAGCCGGTGCCGGACACCGGCTCGCAGGGCTGGCGGCAGGTCGCCGTCGAGATCTACGGCGGCACGCTCCTCAATACCTGGCTCGACCGCGACCTGGGCCTGGCGGGCCGGCTCTCGCTGCGGGACGGCACCGACCGCCTGGTCAACATCGACCGCCCGCTGCTGCGCGTGCCCCAGCTCGCCGTGCACCTCGACCGCTCGGTCAACTCCGACGGCCTCAAGCTCGACAAGCAGCGCCACATGCAGCCCATCTGGGGCCTGGGCGAGGCCCGCGAAGGCGACCTGATCGCCTTCCTGGAGGAGGAAGAGGGCCTGCCCCAGGGCTCGGTGGCGGGCTGGGACCTGATGGTCCACTCGATCGAGCCGCCGGCCTACCTGGGCCGCGACCGCGAGCTCCTGGCCGGCCCGCGCATGGACAACCTCCTGTCCGTGCACGCGGGCGTCGCCGCACTCGCCGCGGTCTCCGCCTCCGACAAGCTGGAGCACATCCCGGTCCTGGCCGCCTTCGACCACGAGGAGAACGGCTCCCAGTCCGACACCGGCGCGGACGGCCCCCTCCTGGGCAACGTGCTGGAACGTTCAGTCTTCTCGCGCGGCGGCTCGTACGAGGACAAGGCCCGCGCCTTCGCCGGCACGATCTGCCTCTCCTCCGACACCGGGCACGCCGTCCACCCCAACTACGCCGAACGCCACGACCCTTCGCACCACCCGCGGGCCAACGGCGGCCCCATCCTGAAGGTCAACGTCAACCAGCGCTACGCCACCGACGGCAGCGGCCGCGCGGTCTTCGCCGCGGCCTGCGAGCGGGCCGGGGTGCCGTGGCAGACCTTCGTCTCCAACAACTCGATGCCGTGCGGCACGACGATCGGCCCGATCACCGCCGCCCGCCACGGCATCCAGACGGTCGACATCGGCGTGGCGATCCTGTCGATGCACTCGGCCCGCGAACTCTGCGGCTCCGACGACCCGTTCCTCCTGGCGAACGCCCTCCTGTCCTTCCTGGAGGGCTGAACCCCCCGGAAGGACAGGATCCTTCCGACGCCCCGTCAGCCGTCCAGACCTGCCAGCACCAGCGGCAGGCGGGCGGCGCCGGACTCCGTCACGGTGACCGGGACGCCCCAGTCCTGCTGGTGGACGTGGCAGGCCGGGTACTCGTTCGCCGGGTCGTCGTCGCAGGACGCGGCCATCGCCGAGACGTGCAGGACCCCCTCGGTGACGTCGGGGTTCAGCACCAGGTCCCGGAACAGGTCCGTCCCGGCGCCCTCGCCCTCCGCGAGCAGCTCCGGCGGGGTCGAGGAGACCAGCAGGCGGGTGGAGGGGCCGTAGCGGGTGTCCAGCTTCTGGCCCGCCGGGGCCTGGAAGACCACGTCGAGGCGGAGCGTGCCGGGGGCGACCTCGGTGGCGGCCCGCTGGGTGCGGTGGGCGACCGCGTCGACCCGTACGGCCTCCTCCGGCAGCCGCAGCCGGGTCAGCCGGTGGCGGGCGGACTCCACGACCACGATGTCCTCGCCGGCCAGCACGGCGTCGCTGGGCTCGCGCAGGTCGGTGGCGAGGGTGGTGACCTGGCCGGTGGCGGGGTCGTAGCGGCGCAGGGCGTGGTTGTACGTGTCGCAGACCGCGACCGAGCCGTCCGGCAGGGCCGTCACCCCGAGGGGGTGCTGGAGCAGCGCCTGGGCGGCGTCCCCGTCCCGGTGCCCGAAGTCGAACAGGCCGGTGCCGACGGCGGAGCGGATGACGTACCCGTCCTCGACGGCCTCCGCGTAGCGCAGCGCGCTGGTCTCGGAGTCGGCGATCCACAGCCGGTCGCCGGCGGCCGCGAGCCCGGAGGGCTGGGCGAACCAGGCCTCGGCGGCGGGCCCGTCGACCAGCCCCTCGTTGGTGGTCCCGGCGGCGACGGCGACGGTCCCCGCCTCCGGGTCCCAGGTCCACAGCTGGTGCACGCCGGCCATGGCGATCCACACCCGGCCCTGCCACCAGGCGACGTCCCACGGCGAGGACAGGTCCACCTCCAGGGCCGGCCCGGAGGTCGGGGACCCCTGCCACCACTGCCGCCCGGTCCCGGCGACGGTCTCGACCGCCCCCGTGGCGGGGTCGAACACCCGCAGCGCGTGGTTGACGGTGTCCGCGACCACCACCCGCCCGTCGGGCAGCAGCGCCAGCCCCTGCGGCTCGCTGAAGGCGTCCGGGCCCAGGCCGCGCTCCCCGCTGCCGATCCGCCGCACGACGGTCTCCCCGTCGGCGGCGAGCTCCACGAGCTGGTGCCGCGTCGAGTCGGACACGAGCAGGTTCCCGGAGGGCAGGACGACCGCCTTCCCGGGAAAGCGCAGGTCCGTGGCCACGGGCTCGGGCGCCACATAGGGCCCGTCCCCGCGCCGCAGCGTCCCCTTGGCCCCGTGCTCGGCCTCCAGCTCCTCGACGAGCCGCGCGATGGCGTGCGCGTGCCCCTCACCGGCGTGCTGGGCGACGACGTACCCCTCGGGGTCGATCACGACGAGCGTGGGCCAGGCCCGCACCGCGTACTGCTTCCAGGTGGCGAGCTCGGGGTCGTCGAGCACGGGGTGGTGCACCTCGTAGCGCTCGACGGCGTCGACGACGGCGGCGTGGTCGGCCTCGTGGACGAACTTGGGCGAGTGCACCCCGACGATCACCACGGTGTCACGGTGCTTCTCCTCCAGCTCCCGCAGCTCGTCGAGGACGTGCAGGCAGTTGATGCAGCAGAAGGTCCAGAAGTCCAGGATCGTGATCCGCCCTCGCAGGTCGGCGAGGGTGAGCTCCTTGCCTCCGGTGTTCAGCCAGCCCCCCTTGCCGATCAGCTCGGGGGCACGGACACGGGCACGGCGGGGCGCGGGCGCGGGGGTGGGCGCCGGGGCAGCATCGTTCATCCTTCAAGCTTGCCATTGGCCCGTGAACACCGGATCACGCCGGTACGACGGGCTCCTGCTCAGGTCGCGGTGGTGAGGAACGTCTTCAGGGAGGTGACCAGGGCTTCGACGAAGGAGTCCTGGACGGGGGCCGGGAGGAGCTCCAGGGAGAGGTACGGGTTGAGGTCCTCCAGCTCCACCAGCAGCAGCTCCCCCGACGGGGCCCGGCAGGCGTCGACGCGCTGGATGCCGTGCGCGAGGGTGTTCCAGTCGATGAAGCGGCGTGCGAAGGCCAGGTCCGCGGGGGTGGGCTCGTACGGGACCAGCTCCCAGCGGCGGGCCGGGTCCGGGGCGTACAGGGCGTACTGGAAGGCGTCGTCGACGAAGTAGAAGGAGACCTCGTGGGCGAAGTCGATCCGGGGCTGGATCAGGGACTCGCCGGGCCGGGTGGCGGGGGCCGGGGTGAAGGTCAGGCCGATGGAGTCGGCGCCCTGCCTGGGCTTGACGGCGTAGAGGTCCGTCGCGGGCAGGAGGTGGAGGTCCGCCGGGTCGTCGACGGTCGGGATGACGGGGTACCCGGCGGCCGTCAGGTCGAGGAGGTACTGCTTGCCGGCCATGTCGGCGCGGCCGGTGAGCGGGTTGTAGACGGGGGTCCCGGCGGCGAGCGCGGCCGCGCGGAAGGCGTCGTAGGCCTGCTGGTAGTGCAGGACGGGACCGCTGTTGCGGACGATCACCGCGTCGAAGCCGGGCATCAGGGCCCGCGCGTCCAGCGGGTGGCAGAGGGCGAGCGGGAAGTGCTCGCGCAGCCGGGAGGTGAGGAGGACGTCCTCGTCCCCGTAGCGGCGGCCGCGCGCCGGGTAGGCCAGGTCGGTCACGTAGAGAAGGGGCATGGCGGCAACCTATCCGGGAAACGATCTCCGTATGAAATACCTCGTTCGGGACAAAATGCTGGCCATCGGGGACGACTACTGGATCGAGGACGAGGAAGGCCGGCACGCCTTCCTCGTCGACGGGAAGGCGCTGCGGCTGCGCGACACCCTGGAGCTGGAGGATCCGGCCGGGCGGGTCCTGATCACCCTGCGGGAGCGGCTGTTCGGCTTCGGGTTCCGGGACGCGATGACCCTGGAGCGGGACGGGAAGCGGCTGGCGGTGATCCGGCGCAAGCGGATGACGCTGCTGCGCAACCACTTCCGGGTGACGATGTCCGAGGGCACGGAACTCGACGTCAGCGGGCGGATCCTGGACCGCGAGTTCAAGGTCGAGTATGAGGGGGAGCTGCTCGCGCTCGTCTCGCGGCAGTGGTACCGGATCCGGGAGACGTACGCGGTGGACGTGGTGCGGGAGGAGGCGGACGCCGCGCTGATGCTGGCGGTCGCGGTGTGCGTGATCCGCATGGCGGAGCGGGAGCGGGAGGAGGGCGGGGCGGCCGGCTGAGGCGTTCCGCCCGGCGCAGCGGCGGGTGGGGGCCGTCCCCCACCCGCGGTTCACGCGAGCTACGGGGCCGTCGGGGGCCGCAGGCCCAGGGTGCGGTCCTTCAGGGCCGGGAACTGGTCGCGGGTCTCCGCCACCTTCGCCGGGTCCAGTTCCACCGTCAGGACGGACTCGCCGGGGCCCGCCTCCGCCAGGACCTCGCCCCACGGGTCCACCACCAGGCTGTGCCCGGACTGCTCGACGCCCGCATGGGTGCCGGCCGTCGCGCAGGCCAGGACGTACGCCTGGTCCTCCACCGCCCGGGCGCGGTTGAGCAGGGTCCAGTGCTCGCGCCGCCGGGCCGGCCAGCCGGCCGAGACGACCATCGTCGTGGCGCCCGCGTCCACGAGGCCGCGGAACAGCTCGGGGAAGCGCAGGTCGTAGCAGGTGGCGAGGCCCAGGGTCTGCTCCGGCAGGGCCACCGTGGTCAGGGAGTCGCCGGCGGACATCAGCACCGCCTCGCCCTGGTCGAAACCGAAGCGGTGGATCTTGCGGTAGGTCGCGGCGAGCTCGCCGGCCGGGGAGAGGACGAGCGCGGTGTTGTAGAGCGAGCCGTCGCCCGCGCGCTCCACGACCGAGCCGGCGTGCAGCCAGACCCCGGCGTCGCGCGCGGCCTTGGACATGACCTCGTACGTGGGCCCGTCCAGCGGCTCGGCCTCCGTCTCGAACTGCTCGTAGGCGAAGGCGCCCACGGTCCACAGCTCGGGCAGCACGACGAGGTCGGAGCCGTTCTGCTCCCGGACGAGTTCGGCGGCCCGGGACCGCCGGGAGGCCACCGACTCCCCCTCGTTCACCGCGATTTGAATCAGCGAGGCGCGCACGCTACCACCGTCCTGGCATGTCAGCCGGTCAAGTCAAGGCCTACGATCGTCACACGAAAGCGCTGTCGGGGTGCTCATCGGCAGCGTAGTTTTGGGAATAGTCCACAACGCGCCACTGAACAGCCAGCGAGGGGTCCCGTTGACCGTCCATCCCAGTCTTGAGCCGTACGTCGACGCGTGGACACACTCGATCGAGGCGATAACCGAGCTGGTCCTCCCCCTGACGGAGGGCCAGTGGAACCAGCCGACGCCGTGTCCGGGCTGGTCCGTGCGGGACGTGGTCTCCCACGTCATCGGCATGGAGCTGGAGCAGCTCGGCGACCCGCGGCCGATCCACACGCTGCCGCGCGACCTGCGGCACGTGGTGGACGAGTTCACCCGCTACATGGAGGTTCCGGTGGACGTCCGCCGGCACCACACCGCGCTGGAGATCACCTCCGAGCTGGAGTACACCGTCATCCGCCGCCAGCGGCAGCTGCGCAACGAGAAGCGGGATCCGGCCACGACGATGGTGCGCGGACCGCAGGGCGACCAGATCCCCCTGGAGCTGTCGCTGCGGCTGCGGGCGTTCGACGTGTGGATCCACGAGCAGGACCTGCGGGCGGCGCTGGGCGTGCCGGGCAACTGGGACGCGCCGGGTGCGCACGTGGCGCGGGACATCCTGCTGTCGGGGCTGCCGAAGGCGGTCGCGAAGGGCGCGGGCGCGCCGCCGAACACGGCGGTGGTGCTGGACGTGCACGGTGCGCTGGAGTTCCTGCGGACGGTACGGGTGGACGCGTCGGGCCGGGCCACCCTCGACCCGACGCCCTCGCTGGGCCCGGCGGTGTCGCTGTCGCTGGACTGGGAGACGTACGTCCGCCTCGCGGCGGGGCGGGTGCGGCCGGGGAAGGTCGCGGACCGGGTGCGGGTGGACGGCGACGCGGAGCTGGCGGACGCGATCCTGGCGAACTTCGCCGTCACCCCCTAGGCCCTGTATTGAGTCGTGATCGGTTTGCGGGATCTGCCCTCGCTGCGAGGGCAGATCCGGTAGTCCGGTACTCATGACGCGTGCGCAACTGA